>DASUVP010000020.1:0-10721 GCA_036378895.1 Sphingomicrobium sp. | reverse complement strand
GGCGACTATCTCGGCGCCACCGTCCAGGTCGTCCCCCACGTCACCAACGCGATCAAGGAGTTCATCGCCGCCGACCTCGAGCCGGACCTCGACTTCCTGATCTGCGAGATCGGCGGCACCGTCGGCGACATCGAGAGCCTGCCCTTCATCGAGGCGATCCGCCAGTTCCGGAACCAGTGCGAGCGCGGCCAGTGCGTTTCGATCCACACCACCCTCGTCCCCTACATCGCCGCCGCCGGCGAGCTGAAGACCAAGCCGACCCAGCACAGCGTGCGCGAGCTGACCAGCCTCGGCATCCAGCCCGAGATCCTCGTCTGCCGGACCGAGCATCCGCTTCCCGACAGCGACCGCGCCAAGATCGCCCTGTTCTGCAACGTCAGGAAGGAAGCGGTGATTCCCGCCCTCGACGCGAAGAGCATCTACGCCGTCCCCGCCCAGTATCACGAGGCCGGCCTCGACGCGGAAGTGCTGCGCGCCTTCGCCATCGAGGACGCCCCCGAGCCCGACATGGCCCGCTGGGACGACGTCGTCGACCGCCTGTTCAACTGGGAAAGCGAGGTCACGATCGGCGTCGTCGGCAAATATGTCGGCCTCCCCGACGCCTACAAGAGCCTCACCGAGGCGCTCGTCCACGGCGGCCTCGCCAACCGGGTGAAGGTGAAAATCTCCTGGCTCGACGCCGAATTGTTCGAGCTCCCCGAGGCCGACATCCCCGCCCAGCTGGAGCCGCTGCACGGCATCCTCGTCCCCGGCGGCTTCGGCGAGCGCGGCAGCGAGGGCAAGATCGCCAGCGTCCATTTCGCGAGGGAGCGGAAAGTGCCCTTCTTCGGCATCTGCCTCGGCATGCAGATGGCCTGCATCGAGGCGGCGCGGAACCTCGCCGGCATCGAAGGCGCCACCTCGAGCGAATTCGGCGAAGCCGAAGAGCCCGTCGTCGGCCTGATCACCGAATGGATGACCCCGGAAGGCCTCCAGAAACGCGAAGCCGAAGGCGAGCTCGGCGGCACGATGCGCCTCGGCGCCTACGAAGCCGTCCTCGCCGGCAACAGCCACGTCCACGCCATCTACGGCACGGACCGCATCAGCGAACGCCACCGCCACCGCTACGAGGTCAACATCCACTACAAGAGCGCTCTGGAGAAGGAGGGCCTCCTCTTCACCGGCATGAGCCCCGACGGAGCGCTTCCGGAGATCGTCGAGCGGCCGGACCATCCCTGGTTCGTGGGCGTCCAGTTCCATCCGGAGCTTAAGAGCAAGCCGTTCGACCCGCATCCGTTGTTCGCCTCGTTTATAGAAGCGGCCGTGAAGCAGTCACGGTTGGTCTAAAGCCGACCGCCAATCCCGCCTGCGCAAGTGCGTGCCCCTCAGACGAGGGGCATCATCACCAGGCAATCGTGCCTCTGAATCACATAATGCTTGTTGAGGTCGAGGAGCGCCATTTGCGGGCCGCAGCCGAACTCGCCGACGCTGTCGTAATCGTATCGGATCGGTCGCAGCCTGCATATCGTAACGAGGACGAGCGGCGGCTCCGAATATTTTGCAAGCAATGTCTCGACTTCGCCGAGCTTCAGCCCGACGACCGACATCTCGACGCCCTCGGAGTTGAGAACGCCATAGCCTTCGGCCTGGCGGACTATGAATGGTTTGAAATACTCGGCGTAAACCAGCGACCTCCTGAAGTTGAACGTCGTCGAGTGAAACTGCCCCCATCGCGACTCGCTCATGAACCCGCTGAACGACCGGTCTTTCATGCGGTAACTGAAGCCATGAAAGAGTTCCGCGAAATGTTCCAGATAGGAAACCCGTAGTCTTGAAATATCGAGAATCTTGTCAACGGATAAGTGTTCGAAGAGAAAACGCATCTCGTTGTTGCTGCACTCGACAAGAAGAAATATATTCTTTTGCTGCACGCCATGACCGGTGATGTCGGCACGGGAGAGCCGATAATCGAGACCTTCGATGAACTGGATCATCTCGATATTGGATCGTACCTCATGCTCGTAATCCGTGAACACGATGACGCTGTCGCCCCTCGTCAGACCAGGAAGATCGGTTCGCGTTAAGCTCTCCGGCGCGGGTGAGTTCGTGCCGGGAAGGAACGGAATGAGCATCGAGATCGCATCGTCGATCGTCGCCCGTCGCACCACGGTTACGACGCCGGAACGTGCGATGTCATCGGGGATGCTGACGCCTGCATCCACGATTATGACGGCCCGTACCTGGTCGACATATCCGCTCTGGATGAGCGTGCGCAGGAAAGTATCCGCATATTGATTGAAGTTGAACAGATAGATCGTCTGTTTCCCCGCCGGGCGCGGAAGCTGCGTGTCCGCGGCCGCCGGCGGCGGTTCGGTACGGCCGCTGGTGCGACGAAGCTCGAGCACTCCGCTCGTCGTCACCGACTGCGTGCTGACCACGGCGTTCGCCGAGATCAGCGGAAGTCTGCGCCCCGGCAGATCCGCCACCACCCCGATCAGCGTGGAATCCGGATTCACATTTACGCCCTTCGACATCTGTAAGCCTGCAAGCGTCTCGTAAAGATCGATCCGAGCATCGACGGAATGAATTTTCGCGGAGCGGCCTCTTGCCCGCTCCTGAGCGAAATGTTCGTGGAAAATCTCGCAGAGCGTCTTCTTCAGGCCGGCGTCGACGGGATGCTCGACCAGCTTGTATTGCTGCACAGGATGGGAGCCGCCGTCGAAAAGCGGAGCGGCCGATACCGGGGCGGTATTGGTTCCGAAACGAAACCGACGGTTGCTATACTCTTGATCGCCGAAGACGTCCGAGAAGATCTGGTCCACCGCGACGGTATCGAACGACGTGCAGAAGGTCTGATAGTTGGTCAGCTCGCTCAATGTGGAACGCACGCGTGAAAGCTGGCGGTCCGACGACGCTTCGAAGAACATCTTCGGAATTCCCACGAAGTCGCCGTGGCTGACCGTACACCAGTCCGCTCCGGGAGCGCTTCGGATCGCCTGCTCCAGGTCGTCGGCCGCAGCGACCCGCTTGGCGTTTAGCCAGGCATCGATGCGGGTCAGCATCTTCATGTTGCCCACGTCGGTTTCGCCGCGAAGGTCGGACAGGAAGTAGATCTCTCCCGCGCTTGCGAAGTCGAGATTCTTGAGCGTCGCGTATGGGTCCGCATCGAGTGCAACGACCAGCACACGGTTGGCGAAAGACGCTTCAGTCAGAAGTTCGTCCGCAAAGGCTTCCGCGCGGGCGAAGTCGCGCGGGGCGCAAAGCAGGACCACGAAGGCGTGCCGCTTTTGCAGCATCCGTCGGACGCATGGCTCGAACTTCGCCTGATGATTGACCACCAGGATCCGGTAGTTCGGAATTTGGCCGAGCCCCAGCGCACGGCGCAGGGCCGCGAGGTTTTCCGAAGAGGTGCTTCGCGCGATGTGCAGAACCGCGGCGATCGCCGACAGCGGCACCAGCCCTGCCATCAGTTGGCCGAGCAGGCTCTGTGGGAAGTGCAGTTGCTCGAAGCCGCTGCCGAGGAATGTAGTGAACCACAGGACGTAGGCGGCAGAGCCGGTTCCGCTCACCCCGCGGAGGTCTCCCGCAAGGCTGCCGTACCGCGCGACGGACGCAGACTCGGCCCAGTAAATAATGCTTCCTGAGATCAAGGAAAATAAAAGGAGCAGAACGACGATGTACAGAACTCTATGTTTGAACGACCAAATAGCAATCCGATTTACGATCGTAAATATTTCGGACATGTGGCTCATGGTCACTTGGTTCTCCGAGTTTATCTTTACGACCTTGAGCCAAAGATAAAGGATGACCAGTAACCCGCCAAGGACGGCGGCAACATTTACGTCCCGAAGGACGGGAATATTGCCGTCTGCTATTGCGGTGGTCGGGACGACCAAGAGGTCGATCAGCATCGCCCATAACGGGATGAACAGGCCGAGCAGGGTGGCCACCGAAGCGAAGATGATGATCCCATAGCGCACGAGATCCAATCGAGTGGGCAGACGAATGCTGAGTCGCCCATCGCCATCCGAGGCTTCGCCCGCCGCGGCCGCCACCCCGTTCTGGCGGCGCGCCTCCTTTTTCATCTGGTTGAACCACAGCAGTCCCGCGAGGGCCCCCACTGGCGTCAAGTAGCAACCGATGTTGAGCCCAACCAGGAGCCCTTGCAGAAGGATGGTGTTGGTCTGCGAATCGGCGGCGACGCCGGTAACCTCGGGCTGAAACACCTCAGCGAACAGCGCCGCCGCCGGGAGGTCATTCAGCACATTTGTCGTGATGCCGGAGAGATAGACGAGGAGAGGTCCCCCGAGCAGCTCGTTCTCCTGCACGAAGAGCAGGATGTCGCGGGCAAGATGGACCAGGGTCGGGCTCGAGGCCAGGAACTCGGCGAAGGAGAAATAGGCAAGCCCGAAGAAGATGATCCCGTAAGGGACGTTCAGCAACGTCTCGGCGACCGCCGTGACCCGCTGAACCGAACTCAGGCCGTGGTAGGATTCCTCGGTCACGGACTCGGTGATCTGGAGCAGAGAGGCAAGCAATACGGTCGTCGCGCTCGCCCAGTAGAGGGATGCATTGAAATGGGTAACGACGGCAAGCGTCAGGACCGCCAGCGCAAAGACGAATATCCAGCGCCGCATGCTGCGGGTGAACTCTGACCACGGCGCTCTTGCTGGCACGCGGTACCGCTCGGTGAAGACCCAATTCCATGAGGCTGCTGTCGGGGAGGCCGCGGCGGGGCTGGCAAGCCTGTTTATCCGGTCGATGGCCACGAACGTGAAAATGAACGCGAACACCGCCGGCACGAACATTATCGCCACATATTCAATGAAGTTGATTTGGAAAGCCTCGCCAATAATGATGTTGGTTGGAGAACCGATGAGCAGGCCCATAGACAGCGTATTCGCTGCAACGAACTGCGAGAGCAGCAACAGCTTGCCATTATGAATACGCGCGTGGACGCATATAGCGAAGATAATCGGCGTAAGCGTCAGTATGACTATGTCGTTGGACGTAAACAGTGTGAGGACTGACGAAATGATAAAGACGTACAGGATCAGCCGGTGCGTGTCCCTCCGCACTTCTCGACGGCCTTGTAGGCGGCGAACTGGAAGAAGCCGCAGCGGGAGAGACCGTTGGAGACCACGGCGAAGGCTAGGATGAGGGCGAGGATAGGCATTTTATCGACGATCGCGGTCGCGACGATCGAAGACGGCATTGCGCTTGTGGCCACGAGAGCTGCGACTGACAGAGTCGGGCCGACCGCTTCCCGACCGGGCAAGGCCTTGTCGTCCCAGTTTTCTTCGATTCGGGGACGCTCTCCGAGAACTATGAAGACAATGTTGGCAACTGCAATGATCGCCACCTTCGCGAAGGAATCATCGACGACGAAGAGGGCAGCGAAGATGGACGCTAGCGCGACGGCATTGAACATATTTGCTTGCCCCCCCCCCCCCCCGGGATTCACGCGCGGAGTTGGAAGCCGCCCGCATGCCGAACTAGTGCCTCGGCTGTGCGGCGTTATCAACCCTCCTGAGGACGCGCTTACTACTGCTTTGCTTTCCCCGATCTTTCTGATTCTGATCAAACGAATCTTGCTAGACTCCGCGCGGCACTGTTGCGCCCCCCTCCCGGGCGACGGGAGGACTGAGGCGCAGTCATCTCGGCGACAACAACGGCCTGCCTATCCCGCCTCAAATGTATTCGACTGCAGCCATGTGACCGGCCTCTTGCTCCTCGCCACCCTCCAGCCCCCCAACCGCCCCGAGCATTTCTTCGTCGGCCGGACGGAAGGCGCAGGGACCGTCCACATGATCATGTCCGGCTCGCACAAGGTCCGCGACCACAGCCGCGGCCGCCTCGACAAATCGGGCGCGCTCATCCTCGAGCAGGTCGTCTACGAGGAGGGCAAGCCGACCCGCCGCCGCTCCTGGCGCCTCGCCCGCGCCGGCGGCGATCGGATCACCGGCACCATCTCCGACGCCGTCGGGCCGGTGACCGGCGAGATCAGCGGCAACGTCTTCCACCTCAAATATCGCGCCCGCGAGGGCAATGCCGCGGTCGAGCAGTGGATCACGCTCCACCCCGGCGGCCGAACCGCCTCCAACCGGATGGTGTTCCGCAAGTTCGGCCTCAAGGCCGCCACCCTCGAATCGACTATCCGCAAGCTGGATTGAACGCGCTTGCCTGGCCGGGGTGTTCATGCTATGTTCCAACTCATGCGTCCCGCAATTCCCTGTGCCGTAGCGAGCGCCCCCTTGGCGGCTCTTCGAGTCGCGCTTCGGCGTCCGGATGCTGCCGGGGGAGGCCCCCCGCGATTCCATGTGACTCTCGTGCCACTCGCGCCATTCGCCGCCCCGGCGCGGCTCGGCTTTCAGGGCGCCGGGTCGGCCTCCACCACCCGCTCGACGATCCGCCCGGCATGGGCGCCCGGGCCGCCCGGCTCGGTCCGGCTTTCGCCGCAAGGGCAAAGAGGCGAGAGTCGGGGCCGGGGGCCGCCCCTTTCGGCCCTGCTCCGCAAGCGGGCGGATCAGCCGCCGAGCGGCGGCGGCGCGGCGGCGGCGAGGCGGTCGAAGACGTCGCGCTCGTCCCAGAGCCTGCGGGTGCGATATTCGGCCAGCGTCCCGTCGGGATTGAGGAGGATCAGGTCGAGCCGGTGGCGGTTGACCGTGGCGTCGCCATAACCGACGCCGAACGCCAGCCGTTGGCGCAACGGCTCGAACGGGCCGGTCGTGCGGAGCAGGCGCAGGTTCGCCGAGAAGCGCAGGTTTCGCGCCGCGCCATAATCGTGCAGCCGGGCGGGAAGATCGAATTCGGGATCGTAGCTGACGCCCGCCACCGCGACCTGCCCGGCCAGACCGGCGGCCTCGACCAGGTTCCACAGCCGGCCGAGCTTGCTGATCGTCAGCGAGCATTTCTGGGGATTGGTGCAGCGCGTGTAGAAGCCGGTGAGAAGCGCCGCTCTCCCGCCCACCAGATTGCCCAGGGCAAGGATCTCCCCATCCTGGTCCTGCACCTCGATTTCGCCGAGGCGCGGAGCGTCGGCCGGCAGCGCCGGCGCCGAGGCCTTGCCGATATGGGCGCAGCAGGGCCGCGCCTGCAATTCGGCCTGTGCCTGTTCGAGCTCGCCAAGCGCGGTCCGGCCGCCGGCGTGGGCCGGGGAGGGCAGCAGGCGTTCGAAATCGACCGGCTGGTTTCGTCCCCTGATCCGCCGGATCGCGGACTCGACCAGCGCCGCGGCTTCGGCCGGAGGCGGGGCGGCGGCGCGCACGGCGTGCGCCGCCGCCGCCACGGTGAACGGGTTACGGCCGGTCTCCAGCTCCTCCAGGATGTAGGGCAGCGCCGCCTCGGGGACATCCGACCAGGCGAAGCTGGCGAGGATGTGGCCGCGAAGCCGGTCCGCTTCGCCGCTTCCCATCCCTGCGTAGATCGGCGATTCCTCCGCCAGCAGCGGGATCAGCTCTTCGCTCCGGCGCCGTCCCGAGCGCACCTCCCGCACCCATGTCGCCGCTTCCTGCGCGGAGCCGGGCAGGTCGGGCGCGGGCCGGCCGCTCACCGGCTCTTCGGGCGTCCACCCAGCCGGTTGCGCAGCCAATCCCACAGGCGCCCGACCGGGGAGGGAATTGCCGCGGGCCCCTCCTCGATCGTCAGGCCGCTGCGCGCGAGGGCGCCCCTGACGGTCTTGCGGATGTCGTCAAAGTCGGAAGCGTCGGCGAGGATGGCTCGCGCCTGGGCCGCGAAAGCGTCGGGATTGAGGTTCTTCAGCGCGACCGCGCCCGCCCGGCGGACCTCGCGAAACTCGTCCTTGTCCCGCACCAGCTTGGTCAGCAGCTCGCGGGCGCCGGGATCGCGGCCGATCAGGCGGACCGCCTGCGCCCGCACTTTGGGCGCGAATTCGGGACCGAGGAAACGGCGGGCGATCTCGCGGACGGCATTGTGGTCGTCGGCGGACAGCAGGCCCAGCGCCACGGCAGGCGGGACGAGCGCCTCATCGGCGTTGGACAGGCCGCGGATCAGCCGATCGCGGGCGAAATCATCCTTGAGCTTGGTCAGTACGTCCAGCGCCGCCCGGCGAAGCTCGGGGTCCTCCGCGGTCGCCGCGCTCTGCAGGGCGGCCACATAATCGGGGCGGCAGACATCGAAATGCCGCGCGAGGAAGGCGGCGGCCTGCAGCGCGCCCAGCGCCATCAGCCGCGACCGCGGATCGACCGAGGAATCCGCGAGGCGGCTGACCAGCGGCGCGCAGTCCGGCTCGGCCCGGCTCGCGGCCGGCATCGCCGCTTCTCCGGCGTCCGCCGCCTCGCCGGCGTTCGCCGTCGCTGCCTTTGTCGCATCGGTGATTCCCAGCTCCTGCTCCACCTGGCGGCGATAGTCCTTCGCCTTCATTTCATGTCCCCTCAGTGAAGCTCGAACGGCACGTCGTCATAGTCGAAGCCGAGCGGTTCATCGCCGTGCACGCCCTGATAGTCGATCATGTCGCGCACCCGCGGCTTCGACCCCGGCCGCCTTACGATCGGCGAGTCGGGAAAGGTTGGCCGCGGCGGGTCGAATTGCGGGCGCGGATTGCTGCGCGTACCGTTGCCCTTGATTCCGTTCCACGGCCACATCGTGTCGTTGAGCTTGTGACCGATGTCCTTGGGCGGATCGCGGCGGCTGCCGTCGATCGAATAGGTCGCCGCCTGGCTGGGCTTGGTCCGCTGCTTCAGCCACTGCCAGCGCGCCCACAGACGATCGACATTGGCGTGGAGCAGGAAGAAGAGCGGGTCCTTGGCGGCGGTATCGATACCCCCGACCCATCCCGAGAAGCAGGAATGGGCTGCGCCATGGGGGGTGAATTCCATCGGTTGGCGGAAGTCTGAAAAAACGTCGCCCAGCGCGATCGTGTCCGCTTCGGTAATGACGAATGGCTGGATGCCGTCGGGAGGCCCGAAATCCAGCTCCGTGGGAGGCGCGGCATTGATGTCGTAAAAGAAAAGCGGCCGCCGCCGGATCGGGTCGCCCTCGTTCGTCTGCCAGAATTCGAGCGGGTGTCCGGCGGGGAAATCGATGTCGTCGCCGGCGCTGCTGTCGTCGGACGGCGAGCCGAGGAACTCAGCCGCGAACAGCGAAGGCGCGGGTTCGTCGAACCGCCAATAGGGTAAAGCGACCTCGGCATCGATCTTCTGCAGCTCCCTTTCGAGATCGAGCAGATAGGCCCGGTGCCAGGGCCCGAAGCCGGCGAAATTATGGGATTCGTCGTTCGACTCGTCGACGTGCATCGCGCGGAAGGATTTGAACGGCCCCTGACCCGCTTCGTTGAGCGTGCCCATGGCGTGAAGGAAGCGGTCCCGCTCGGCATCGGTCAGCGTCATCGCGTTCTTGCGGATCCGGACCATCAGCTCACGCCGGCCGACCACATTGCCGTCGGCCGTCGCTTCCACCGCGGCATCGCCATAGGCCAGGCTCGGATGCCCGAACTCTCCCGCCACCCAGAAGTCGACCGGATTGCCGTTGGCCGGAAGCTCCAGGTCGAGCGTGGGTTTGTCGTCGTCGCTGCGCACCGTGTCGAAGACGACGCGCCCGCCGCCGTCGACGCCGCCATTGGCCAGCGTGACCGCGATCGCGCCGCTTGCCCCGTCAGCCTCCGTCACCCTCGCCGACGCCTTGATCGGAGCCCAGGTGAGAAAGGTCCTGCCTTGCGAATCCGTGGTCTCGATGCTGATTTCGACGTTCATTCGTCCGCTACCCCAGTCGACATGGAACGCGAACGGTCACCCGTGCCAAGCACCCGCCCGTCGCGAAGCATAACGCGATTCGGCAGTCCTGCAAACGGCCCGGCCTGTTCGGCCGCGACCGCGCTTAGCCTGTCATTATTGGTCGCCTGTCTTGTAGACTCCCGCCTTCGCTCTTGGCTGGCTCCGCGGATCCATGCCGACGATAGGCTCGACGGGCACGGCGCAGGCCGAGCGGCGATGCGGAGGCGGTGTAAAATGACAGCGTGGCGCCGGCGGCCCGGCCGGGCTAGGCTCGGCATCGGCGGCCGACCTTTCGGCGCGCCCACTTCGGGAGTCCCTGCCGGTGCCGCTTACCACGTTCCTCGCCGTCCTTCTGCTCGCCGCCGCGCCGGCCTCCACGCCCGCCGCGCCCGAGCATTTCTTCGTCGGGCGGACCGAAGGCGCCGGGACGGTCGACATGGCTTTCTCCGGCCGCCACAAAGTGCGCGACCATAGTCGCGGCCGCCTCGACAAAAGCGGCGCCCTCATTCTCGAGCAGATCGTCGAGGAGGAGGGGAAGCCGGCGCGGCGGCGGAGCTGGCGGCTGGCTCGCGCCGGCGGCAATCGCATCACCGGGACCATTTCCGACGCCGTCGGGCCGGTGAAGGGGGAAATCAGGGGCAACGTCTTCCACCTCAAATATCGCGCCCGCGAGGCCAATGCCGCGGTCGAACAGTGGATCACGCTCCATCCCAATGGCCGCACCGCCTCCAACCGGATGGTCTTCCGCAAGTTCGGCCTCAAGGTCGCCACGCTCGATTCGACCATCCGCAAGCTGGACTGAGACCCGGCGCGGCGCCCCACGCCGCGCCGGATCCGGCCCGCCGCCTCATTGCTGCGGGACCTGGCCCCCGCCCGGCGTTTCGACCTTCAGCGTGGTGAGCTCGAGGATCCGCTTGTTCTGCTCGTCCCGAAGCACCTTGATCTGCGTCTCGATGGCATTCTTATCGCCGGTCGCGGCGCGCAGCTTCTGCGCCTCGAGCCTCTGGATCT
>DASUVP010000019.1:0-3371 GCA_036378895.1 Sphingomicrobium sp. | reverse complement strand
CGCGTATTCAGATCGAATCCGTCATCGACCTCTTCACCGGTGAGATCGAGCAGGTCCCGCCCGCCTTTTCGGCGCTGAAGGTAGATGGGAAGGCGGCCTACGCCCGCGCCCGCGCCGGGGAGGAGGTCGAGATCAAGCCGCGTAAGGTCACCGTCTTCGAGCTCCACCTGCACGGCATCACGCCCGATAGCGCGACCTTCCACGCCCGCGTCTCCAAGGGCACCTACATCCGTTCGCTCGCCCGCGACATCGCCCGTGCGTTGAACACGGTCGGCCACGTCACCATGTTGAGGCGGACGCGAGCCGGGCCGTTCGGGCTCGAAAAGGCCATTTCGCTGGACTTTCTCGCCGAAGCCGCTAAGGCGCGGCGGCTGATTGGGGCGGTACTTCCGCTGGAAGCGGCGCTGGACGACATCCCGGCCCTCCCCATCACTCCCGACCAGGCACAACTGCTCCGCTTCGGACAGCGCCTTGTCGGTTTCCCCGAAAAGCCGGGGCTTCAACTGGCGACAGAGGGCGGACGCCCGGTCGCGCTGGTCGAAGCAACGGCCGACGGCCTCAAGGTCGTCCGGGGGTTCAACATCTAGAGATAAGGAGTTTGTCGATGTCGATTACCGCCGAGCGCAAGGAAGCGCTGATCAAGGAACATGCCCGTGGTTCGGGCGACACCGGCTCTCCCGAAGTGCAGGTCGCGATCCTTACGGAGCGCATCAACAACCTGACACAGCACTTCAAGAGCCACGCCAAGGACAATCATTCGCGCCGCGGCCTGCTGATGCTGGTCAACCAGCGCCGGTCGCTGCTCGACTACCTCCGCGGCAAGGACGCGCAGCGCTACACCGACCTCATCGCGAAGCTCGGCCTGCGCAAGTAACAACATTATCCTGCGGCCCCTTTCCGGGGCCGCAAGCGTTTTGAAAGTCCCGTATTTCGGCGGGGCGTTCAGGGGCAGAACGAACGCCCCGACCGATGACGGACCGGATTGTCCGTCCACAAGATGACCCCGGCAGGCATTCGGCCGCCGGGCGAAGGGACGATAAATGTTCAAAATCCATACTGTAGAAACCGAGATCGGCGGCAAGACGCTGAAGCTCGAGACGGGCCGCGTTGCCCGCCAGGCCGATGGCGCGGTTCTCGCGACCATGGGCGAAACCGTGGTGCTTTGCGCCGTCACCGCCGCAAAGTCGGTCAAGCCGGGCCAGGACTTCTTCCCGCTGACCGTCCACTACCAGGAAAAGTTCTCCGCCGCCGGGCGCATCCCGGGCGGCTTCTTCAAGCGTGAGCGCGGAGCGACCGAGAAGGAAACGCTCACCAGCCGCCTGATCGACCGCCCGATCCGCCCGCTCTTCCCCGAAGGCTTCTACAACGAAGTCCTCGTGATCGCGCAGGTCCTCTCCTACGACGGCGAGAACGAGCCCGACATCCTCGCGATGATCGCCGCTTCGACCGCCCTGACCATCTCCGGCGTGCCTTTCATGGGCCCGATCGGCGCCGCCCGCGTCGGCCTCAGCGAGGAGGGTGGGTACATCCTCAACCCGACCCAGCAGCAGGTCGCCGAAGGCAAGCTCGATCTCGTCATGGCCGGCACTCCGAACGCCGTGATGATGGTGGAGTCCGAGGCCAAGGAGCTGACCGAGGAGCAGATGCTCGGCGCCGTCATGTTCGGCCACGAAGCCAGCAAGAAAATCTGCAATCTCATCATCGACCTCGCCGAAAAGGCCGCGAAGGACCCGTGGGAGCTCGCGCAGAGCGACGACAAGTCCGCGGTCAAGGAGAAGCTCAAGAAGCTCATCGGCAAGGACATCGAGGCCGCTTATCGCCTGACCAACAAGTCGGAGCGTTCGGCCGCCCTCAACTCTGCCCGCGAGAAGGCCAAGGAGGCTTTTGCCGATGCGGAGCCGCAGGAGCAGCTCCTCGCCGCCAAGGCGGTGAAGGGCCTCGAAGCCGACATCGTCCGCATGGCGATCCTCAAGGAAGGCCGCCGCATCGACGGACGCGACACGAAGACCGTCCGCCCCATCGAGGCAATGGTGCACTTCCTTCCGCGCACGCACGGCTCTGCCCTGTTCACGCGGGGCGAGACACAGGCGATCGTGACCACGACTTTGGGCACCAAGGAAGCCGAGCAGATGATCGACGGGCTGGAAGGTCTCTCCTACCAGCGCTTCATGCTGCACTATAACTTCCCGCCCTATTCGGTCGGCGAAGTCGGTCGCTTCGGTGCTCCGGGCCGCCGCGAAGTCGGCCACGGCAAGCTCGCCTGGCGCGCGCTTCACCCGATGCTGCCGTCGATCGAGGAGTTCCCCTATACGATCCGCGTCCTCAGCGACATCACGGAGAGCAACGGCTCCTCGTCGATGGCGACGGTCTGCGGAGGCTCGCTCGCACTCATGGACGCGGGCGTTCCGCTCAAGCGTCCGGTCGCGGGCATCGCCATGGGCCTGATCCTCGAAGGCAAGGACTTCGCGGTGATCAGCGACATCCTCGGCGACGAGGACCACCTCGGCGACATGGACTTCAAGGTCGCGGGCACGTCGGAAGGCGTCACCTCGCTCCAGATGGACATCAAGGTCGCCGGAATCACCGAGGAGATCATGAAGACCGCCCTCGCCCAGGCGAAGGACGGCCGTGCCCACATCCTCGGCGAGATGGCGAAGGCGCTCGACCACACGCGCGAGGAGCTGTCGGCTCACGCGCCGCGCATCGAGACCATGTCGATCCCGAAGGACAAGATCCGCGAAGTCATTGGCACGGGCGGCAAGGTCATCCGCGAGATCGTCGCGGAGACCGGCGCCAAGGTCGACATCGACGACGACGGCACGATCAAGATCGCGTCGTCCGATCCGGCGAAGATCGAAGCTGCTCGCAACTGGATCCGCGGCATCGTCGCGGAGCCGGAGCCGGGCACGATCTACACCGGCAAGGTCGCGAGCCTCGTCGACTTCGGTGCATTCGTTACCTTCATGCCGGGGAAGGACGGCCTGGTGCACGTCTCGGAAATCAAGAACGAGCGTGTGGAGAACGTCCGCGACGTTCTTAGCGAAGGCCAGGAAGTGAAGGTCAAGCTGCTCGAGGTCGACCAGCGCGGCAAGGTTCGCCTGTCCATGCGCCTCGTCGACCAGGAAACCGGCGAAGAGCTTCCGGACACCCGCCCGCCGAGGGAGCCGCGTGAAGGCGGCGACCGCGGCCCGCGCGGTGACCGTGGCGATCGCGGCCGTCATGGCCGTGGCGGCGGACGCGACGACCGCGGCCCGCGCCGCGAGGGCGGCGGCGACCGTCCCCCGCGCGCCGAAGGCGGAGACCGTGCGCCCCGGGAAGAAGGCAGCGAGCCCAATTTCGCTCCCGCCTTCCTGAACCGCGACGACGACTGA
>DASUVP010000018.1:0-2092 GCA_036378895.1 Sphingomicrobium sp. | reverse complement strand
ATGCCTGGACTTGCGAGAATAGCATTTACGTCCATCCGGACCGGCAGGGCCGCGGGATCGGCAAGCTGCTGCTCGAGGAGCTTTGTGAGAGGGCGGAGCGGTCGGGATTCCGGCAGATGGTCGCGGTGATCGGCGGTGCAGAGCCGGCGTCGATTGCGCTCCATTCGAATTGCGGGTTCCGCGAGGTCGGTCGGTTGCACGCCGCCGGGTGGAAGCACGGCCGTTGGCTCGACAACGTCTATATGCAGAGGTCGCTGGGCGTCGGGTCTTCCGGACCGCCTAAACTCTGATTTGGGGAGGTTGGAAGCCCTGCCCGCTGGGGAAGGCGAAGGGTAGGGACAGGGCTTCCTTTTGTCGTTCCGGCAGGCCGCTCCAGGTACGCAGATTCGGCGCTGCTGAGACCCTGTTTAACGCGCCCGAATTAAGCGGGTGCGAAAGCAAATGGTTACCGCCTTGCTCACGGTTCGAAATGCAGGAAGCGGCCCGTGGGAGGCCACGGACCGCTTCCATTTCCGCCAACAGGCGCGGCCTCTTTGGGCGAGAGGAAGCGCACCGGGAGAAAACGATTCGACCAAGGGCTCGTTCCGGGCAGGAAAGCCACACTCGCTCGCGCGTGTGAATAAGTCACTGAAGAATAGCGATTTTGCACTTCCGCGAATCGCCGATTGGAATAGACTGCCCATCGGGACTCGAAGCCTCCCGCCGCCTGCCAGCAGCGTGCAGGCAACGAGTTCCGTCCTGGGACCTGGGCGCCGTTTCCGCGGCCAGGCCGATGGGTGGGGGAATTTATGACCGAGATTTTGCGCAAGACCGCGTCGACGTGGCTTCCGGTGGCGCTGACGGCTGCTGTCGTCGGCATAGGGATCGCCGTCGCCGCCTGGTAGGCCGGCCCGCGCAGGCGGGTCGGACAACAGCAAGAGCCGCACCATGGCTCGATCGCGCGCTTCCCACCCGAAGCGTGCTCAGCTCCGCACCGTACGATAGTCGATGCGGATCTGGACCCATTCGCCGATGAGCGGGCGGCCGTTCTTGCGCGGGGGGCGGACGCGGAACTGCCAGGCGGCTTGGCGCACAGCGCTGGCGAGGCGGGATCCGCGCGGCGACTGGCCGAGCTCGACGCAATCCTCCACCCGGTTCTGCGGAGCGGTCTTGCAGGCGATCAGGCCGTAACCGTCGGGCGCGTTCTGCGGGAGGTAGCCGCGAAGCTCCGTATCGGTGGGCTCCCGAGCCCATTCGGCGGCGTAGAGCGTCTCGCCGCGCGGACCGCGGCCGACCACCGGCGAATCGTCATTCCCCTCCGCCACGGCCACTCCGCGGCCCGCCGCGGTGCCGAGCTTCGAAATGTCGGCGGCGGCCATTTCCTCCCTGCTCAGCACGAGGAGGTCGAGCGGGCGGTTGGGCGGCGCCGCCGGCTTGGGAAGGGTCACGGGCGGGCGAGGCGGGACCGGCTTGGGTTGCCGCTCCTGCACGTCCACGGGCTTCGGCGCGGGCGAGCCCGAGCGGCTGGCTTCGCGGATCAGGTCGACCACCAGGGCGTCGGACGGCTTCAGCGGCGGCCCGGAGCGCATCGCGCCGATGCCGAGCAGGACGAACAGCAAGGCGAGGTTGATGGCGAAAGCGAGCGCAATGCCCGACGCGCGGCTGCGAAGCGGCGTCTCGTCATGCGCGGAGCGGAGGCGATAGGAGGACAGGGTCTGGTCTTGGTCTGAGCGTCGCGAAGCTCCTCACTAGCGTGTCCCGAGTTGAACGGCGAGTGAAAGCGCGACGGCGCGTGTTCGATTCCGCCCGAGGGGAAGTTGACCAAATTGACTGGTGTCGCACGGTTTGCGGCCAAGGCGCCGAAGTTCGCTAAGTTCGCTCCTCAACGCGCGAGCGTGTCGGGCGCGAATGTTCACAATGTTCGCACTCATGCCGACGGGCTCCGGCGAAGTTGGGCGAAGGGGCTGCGCTGGCATCCGCCAGCTTAAGGCACAAATTGGTGGCTGTAGGACAGCAATTTCGGACTGCCCCGGCGGCTGGCGCCCTGGTTATCCGGCCGTGGCGGGTTCCGCCGGTTCCTCGTCGTCCCATTCGTAACGATAGCCGCGCGCCT
>DASUVP010000017.1:0-5872 GCA_036378895.1 Sphingomicrobium sp. | reverse complement strand
GCTGCGCAAGCGCGCGCAGATGAAGCTCAAGATCCGGGCCATGAGCTCGGAGTCCAAGGCCTCGGCCTATATCATCGGCGCCCTGCCGTTCATCGTCTTCGGCCTGATCTGGTGGATCAGCCCCGACTACGTCGGCAGCTTCTTCGTCGACGACCGGCTGATCGTCACCGGCCTCGGCGGCCTGGTGTGGATGAGCATCGGCGCCTTCATCATGGCCAAAATGGTCAGCTTCGAGATTTGAGGGGGGACAGCTAAGCCATGCCTACTGGAGGCCCTACCCTTCTCGGCTTCGATGTCATCTGGATCGCAACGATCCTGAGCGGCATCGCGATGCTCGCCGTCATGACCGCAATCTATGCGGCAACGACGGTCAAGGATCCGATGGCTCGCCGCGTCAAGGCGCTCAACGAGCGCCGTGAGCAGCTCAAGGCCGGCATCGTCGCGTCGACCAACAAGCGCAAGAAACTGACCAACCGCAACCAGGCGGCGGACCGCGTCCGGTCGATCCTGAGCAATTTCAAGATGCTCCAGGACGACCAGATCAAGAAGGTCCAGACGAAGCTGATGCAGGCGGGTATCCGCACGAAGGATCTCGCCTTCTTCATCATCGCCGCGCGCTTCCTGATGCCTGTGGTGCTTGGGACGATCGCCATCGTCATGATCTACGTCGTGGACTACTTCCCCGACTGGTCATGGCTGCGCCGCTACATGACCGTCGCCGGCGTCCTGGTCGGTGCCTACAAGGCGCCCGACGTCTGGCTCAAGAACAAGGTGACCAAGCGCAGCCATGCGGTGCGCAAGGGCCTTCCCGACGCGCTCGACCTGCTCGTGATCTGCGCCGAGGCTGGTCTCACCGTCGATGCCGCCTTCGGCCGCGTGGCCAAGGAGCTGGGCAAGGCCTATCCAGAACTGGGCGACGAGTTCGGCCTCACCGCCATTGAGCTGGGCTTCCTCGCCGAGCGTCGTCAGGCGTTCGAGAACCTCGCGACCCGCGTCGATCTCGAAGCTGTCCGCGGCGTCGTGACGACCATGATCCAGACCGAGAAATACGGTACTCCGCTCGCCTCCGCGCTCCGCGTGCTGTCGGCCGAGTTCCGCAACGAACGCATGATGCGCGCCGAGGAAAAGGCAGCGAGGCTCCCGGCGATCATGACCGTGCCGCTGATCCTGTTCATTCTGCCGACCCTGTTCATCGTCATCCTTGGTCCGGCCGCCTGCGCGATCAGCGACAGCTTCATCAACGGCTGACGCATCGCAAGGATGTGGAGGGTGCCGCCCGCGTCGAAAGGCGCGGGCGGTTTCCGTTTGTGGGTTGGAACCATTGCCCGTTCTCGCGTTTGTTGGCTGAACGGAACAATCGAGGGGTTGCCCAATGACCGCCTTCACCCAGGACCAGTGGATCATTCTTGCACTGGTATTCGTCCTTGGAATGCTGCTCGGAGTCTTCCTGACTGCCGGTGGACGAAAGAAGTGGAAGACGCGCTACCACGACGAACGTCAGCGGCTCGCCGACCGCGAGCGCGAATATAACGAGCGAGAGAAGCACTGGGCGAGCCAGGAAAAGGAATGGCGTGAGCGCGACAGCCTTCGCGCGGCTGCGGTTAAGGACCGCGGCCCGGCCGACGAGCGGCCGCTCTAGTCTTCGCTAGCCTTCGATCTTGGAGAAATCGGCGACGCGATCCACTGCATCGCGAAGCCGCGCGAGCAGGTTCAGGCGGCGCTCGCGCTTTTCCGGGTCGGGATCGTTAACGGTGACCTTGTCGAAGAAGGCGTCGACCGGTCGCCGAAGCGAAGCGAGCACCTTCATCGCCCGCTCGAAATCCTCCTCGGCGACGGCCTGGGCGGCGCGCGGCTCAGCGGCGTCGAGCGCGTCGTCCAGCTCCGCTTCTTCCGGCAGGGATTCATAGCCGTGCTTCTTGGGCTCGCGGCGCCCGTCCCATTTCTCCTTCTTCAGGATGTTGGCCGCGCGCTTGTATCCGGTCAACAGGTCGGCACCGTCGTCCGTACCGACGAACGCCTGTAGCGCTTTCACCCGGGCGAGAAGGCGGACGAGGTCGTCTTCATCCCCGAGCGCGAACACTGCGTCGATCAAATCGTGTCGAACGCCGGCGTCGCGTTGCTGGACCTTCAGCCGGTCCTCGAGGAAATCGAGGATCGCTTCGGAAATGCTCGTCGCTTCCTCGATGATCTGTCCGCGCTCGATCCGCGGCGTGTTGGCCGACTTCCAGCGGACCACGACGCGGTCCCCATGGCGATAGGTGAACGAGCCGACCTCGGCGGTGATCTCATGCTCGTCGTCGTCGGGCTCGAGCAGGTCTGGAAAGGTGACCGTGTTGATCGCGCCCAGGCGCGAGATGATCAGCAGCACGGCAGCCTGCACAAGCACGTCCGACAACGGCAGGCGAAGTCCATTGCGCGTGAGCATCTGGAGGAAGCCAAGCGCGGCGCGGCGGAGAGCAAACGGATCGCGCGAACCAGTCGGCTTTTCATAGATCGAGAAGAAAGCGACGAGCGTGTCGAGCCGATCGGCGATGTTGACCGCCAGCGTTGTCGGGTCGGTCGGAACTTCGTCGCTTTGCCCCGCCGGCCGGTAATGATCACGGATCGCGTCGGCGACCGAAGCCGGCTGGCCCTGCGCCTTCGCCAAATAGCCGCCTAATGTCCCCTGCAGCTCGGGGAATTCGCCGACGATCTGGCTGACGAGGTCGGCCTTTGCGAGCCGCGCTCCCGTCCGCACCTCCTCCGCCTTGGCGCCCGGAACCAGGCGTTCCTTGACCAGCCATTCGGCAAGTTTGGTGACCCGCGAGACCTTGTCGGCGGTGGTCCCGAGCTTCTCGTGGAAAACGACCCCGCCGAGCTTCGCCGCCTGCTCTTCGAGCGGAACCTTCAGGTCCTGTTCCCAGAAGAACCGAGCGTCAGCCAGCCGGGCTGCGAGCACCCGGCGGTTGCCCTCGACGATCGCCTCCCCGCCATCGTTTGCATCGATGTTCGCGACGCACACGAATGCCGGCGCGAGCCCGCCATCGTCGCTGGTGCAGGCGAAATATTTCTGGTTCGTCCGCATGGTGAGGACGATCACTTCCCGCGGTACGTCGAGATAGTCCGCGTCGAACCGGCCGAGCAGAGGCACTGGCCATTCGGTCAGGCCGGCATTTTCCACCACCAGGCCCTCGTCGGCGATCAGCTGCAGCTTGGCTTTCTTCGCCGCTGCCTCGGCACCTTCGCGGATAAGCTTTTCGCGCGCCTCATGGTCGACGATCACGTGGCAGGCGCGCAGCTTCTCGGCATAATCGTTGGCGCTGCCGATCGTGATCGGCCCGGGATGGTGGAAGCGATGGCCGACGGTCGTCGCTCCCGAGCTGATCCCGTCGATTTCCACCGGCACGATGTCTTCGCCGAGCAAGGCAATGACGCTGTGCAGCGGCCGCACCCAGCGCAGCGACGAGCTGCTGTCCGATGCCGAGCCCCAGCGCATCGACTTGGGCCAGGGAAAGCCACGAACGATCCGCTCGACGATCGGCCCTAGAAGGTCGCGCATGGCGCGACCTGGCTTCTCGATGACGGCGAACAGAATTCCGTCGCGTTCTTCGAGCTGATCGCGGGAGAGGCCCGTCTTGCGCAGGAAACCCTCCAGCGCCTGCTCGGGAGCGCTCGTGCGCGGCCCCTTGATCTCCTCTCTGACCGCCTGCGTTTCCAGCGGAAGCCCGCGGGCGATCAGAGCAAGGCGCCGCGGCGTCGACCAGACGTCGATCGCCTCGGCAGTCACCCCCAACTCGTCCAGCTCTTCCGCAAACAGGCGCGCAAGGTCGTTCCTCGCACCGGCCTGCATCCGCGCCGGGATTTCCTCGCTCAGAAGCTCGAGGAGGAAATCGGCGCTCACGGCTGCCACCCGTTGCATTCCATCCATGTCGCGCAGGCCGCCTTCGCAAGGTCGCGCACACGGCCGATGTAGGCCTGCCGCTCGGCGACGGAGATCACTCCCCTCGCCTGCAGCGTGTTGAAGATGTGGCTCGCCTTGATCGCCTGCTCATAGGCCGGGATCGGAAGCTTGCTGGCGACGCAATTCTCGCTCTCCGCCGTCGCCTTGCGAAACAGGTCGAACAGGTTCTCCGTGTTCGCGACCTCGAAATTGTAGCGCGACAACTCCTTCTCATTCTCGAGAAAGACCTGTCCGTAAGTTATTCCGGAATCGTTGAATTTCAGGTCGAAGACATTGTCGACGCCCTGGATGTACATGGCCAGACGCTCGAGCCCGTAGGTCAGCTCGCCCGCGACGGGCTTGCAGTCGTAGCCGCCGACCTGCTGGAAATAGGTGAACTGGGTGACTTCCATCCCGTCGCACCAGACTTCCCAGCCGAGCCCCCATGCCCCCAGCGTCGGGCTCTCCCAGTCATCCTCGACGAAGCGGATGTCGTGCTTCACCGGGTCGATGCCGATCTCGGCAAGGCTCCCAAGATAGAGCTGCTGAAGGTCGGGCGGGCTAGGCTTCAGGACGACCTGATACTGATAATAATGGCCGAGCCGGTTTGGATTTTCGCCGTAGCGGCCGTCGGTCGGCCGCCGGCACGGCTGGACGTAGGCGGCCTTCCACGGCTCCGGCCCCAGCGTTCGCAGGACCGTCGCGGGATGGAAGGTCCCCGCCCCCATTTCCATGTCGTACGGCTGGACGAGCACGCAGCCCTGCGCGCTCCAGTAGCGGTGCAACGTTAGGATCAGGTCCTGGAAGCTGAGGGCCAAGGATTGGTCTCACGAATTTGTCGGCGTTCGGCGGGCTTTGGCGGATGCTGAACAGGTCGGCAAGTGGACGTTGGAACGTCGCGTTCATACATCGGCGGTCAAGATGCAGGTCTCCAGAGGAACGGCATGCTGACGAAATTGATCAGGCGCGGGCTGGCGGCGCTGGGCTTCGCCTTGCTGGCGATCGCGCCGACGGTCCCGGCGGAGGCCCGCACGAACCGAGGTCCGGCTTTGTGGGAGGTGTCGGACAAGGACACGACGATCTATCTGTTCGGGACCATCCATCTGTTGCCTCGCGACAGCCAGTGGCGGACGCCCAGGTTCGACAAAGCGGTGCAGAGCTCCCAGTCGCTGGTCCTCGAAACTTTGATCGACAGCGCGAACCCGCAGCAGCTCGCCGGAGTTATGGCCGCGCTCGGATATTCGAGCGGCCTTCCGCCTATTGCCGAGCGGGTGCCGATCGCGAAGCGCCCGCAGCTCGAAGCCGCGATCGCCAAGACACGCATTCCGAGGGCCCTGTTCGACCGGATGGAAACCTGGGCCGCCTCGTTCACATTGCTCGGAGTGCAATTCCAGACGCTCGGGGTCGAGGGTGAGCAGGGTGTCGAGTCCGTCCTTCGCCGCTCGTTCACAGCCGCCGGGAAGCCGGTCGGTCAACTCGAATCCAATCATGAGCAGCTGTCCTTCTTCGACCGGCTTCCCGAGAGCGCGCAACGCCAGCTTCTCGAAGGTGCGCTCGAAGACCCTCAGGCCACGCGCGCCCAGTTCGACGGCATGCTCAAGGCATGGATGACCGGGGACGTCGACAGGATCGGCCAAACGTTCAACCGCGACCTCTCGGGCTCGCCCGAGCTCAAGGCCGCGTTGCTCACCCGCCGGAACTGGAACTGGAGCCAGTGGATCGAGCGCCGGATGGGGCAACCGGGAAGCGTCATGCTTGCCGTCGGCGCCGGTCACTTGGCCGGCGACGAATCCGTCCAGCGATACCTCCAGAGCCGCGGATACAAGGTTCGGCGCCTGCAGTAGGCATGTCACTGTTTCCTGACACAAAGTCAGGATGACTTGACACACTTCCGGATCACTGCGATGTCATGTCTACCTGACGATTCGTCAGGCGAAGGTGACATGGAGATCG
>DASUVP010000016.1:0-20429 GCA_036378895.1 Sphingomicrobium sp. | reverse complement strand
GGATGCGGAGCCGGCGGGCCTTTATCCCGCGGGCGATGGAAGCTTCGAGTTCCAGCGCACCGTTAGCCGTCTCGAGGAAATGCGGAGCGCCGAATATCTGGCGGAAGGGCACGGCACCGACCACGCTTGACCGGTCTTCGTTCGCCACTAGCCTCTCGCGTCTGCTTCGAGGGGAGAATCGATGAAGCGACTTTTCGCCGGTATGCTTGCCGCCGCGCTCTCAACGTCGGCGCTCGGGGCGACCAATCCCGTGACCGTTCCAAGCAAGCTCGACTCGAAATGGCAGGCGAAGACACGCGCAATGCTGGAGCAGGCGATCGAGATCCCGACGGTGATGAAGCGCGGCAACATGCTCAAGATGACGGAGCTGGTCGCCAACGAGCTGAAAGCAGCGGGTATCCCGGTCGAGGACATCAAGATCCTGCCTCACGAGGGCGTGCCCGGCGATGCCACCGCGACGCTGATCGCTCGCTGGCGGGCCGACAAGCCGACGAAGAAGCCGATGCTGATCCTCGGGCACATGGACGTCGTCGAGGCGAAGCGGGAGGACTGGAAGTTCGACCCGTTCGAGTTCCGCGAGGAAGGCGGCTATTTCCTCGGCCGTGGCACGGCGGACATGAAGACGGGCATCGTTGCGACGACGCTTGCACTCGCCAAGCTGAAGCAGTCGGGGTTCAAGCCCAACCGCGACATCATCCTGTTCTTCACCGGCGACGAGGAAACCGCGCAGAACGGCGCGCTCAAGGGGTCGACCGAATGGCGCAACCTGACCGATTCCGAGTTCGGGCTGAACGCGGACGGCGGCGGCGGCTCCTACGACCGAAATGGCCGGCCGCTGGGCTTCGGCATGGATGCGGCGGAGAAGACTTACCAGAGCTACTTCTTCACTACGCGCAATCCCGGAGGCCACAGTTCGCGGCCGCGGCCGGACAATGCGATCTACGACCTGGCGGACGCGCTGAAGAAGTTGCAGTCGCATCGCTTCGAGCCAGTGCTCAACGACGTGAACCGCGCCTATTTCACAGCGCGGGCGAAGGACGAGACGGGCCCGCTGGGCGACGCCATCCGCCGCTGGCTCGCGAACCCGAACGACGGCGCGGCGGCAGATGCAATTGAGGCCGATCCGCTGGAAGTCGGGAAGACCCGGACGCGCTGCGTCGCGACCCTTCTCACCGGTGGCCATGCCGACAACGCCTTGCCTCAATCGGCGCGTGCGACGGTCAACTGCCGGATCATGCCGGGCGTCGAGCCGAAGGACGTCGAGGCGGAGCTCAAGCGGGCCGTAGGTCCGAACGTCGAGGTCACTCCGGACCCGTCGTTCATCGGCAAGCCGACGCCGGTACTGCCCATCCGCGAGGACGTGCTTGCCGCCTACACCAAGGCTGTCCAGCAGATTCATGGACGGAACATGCAGGTCATTCCGAACATGACGACGGGCACGACCGATGCGAACTTCTTCCGGTCGGTCGGAATCCCCGTTTACGGAGCCGATGGCGGCTGGGGCATCTCACCCGACGACGAGCGCTCTCACGGGCTCGACGAGCGCGTCCCGGTGCGCGCGGCCTACGATGACGTCGTCCACTGGGAGATCATGATCCGCGAACTCGCCGGCAAGTAGTTGGCGGAGACAAAGAAAAAGGGCCGGAGGCGAACCTCCGGCCCTTCTCTTTTGCGTGCGAGCGGGACTTAGAAGTCCATGCCGCCCATGCCGCCCATTCCACCGGCACCGGCCATCGCGGGCTTGTCATCCGGCAATTCGGCGATCGTCGCCTCGGTGGTGATGAGGAGTCCGGCGACCGACGCAGCGTCCTGCAGGGCCGCGCGGACGACCTTGGTCGGGTCGATCACGCCCGCCGCGACGAGGTTCTCATATTCCTCGGTCTGGGCGTTGAAGCCGAGCGTCGCATCGTTGGCGTCGATCAGCTTGCCGGCAACCACCGCGCCGTCATGGCCGGCGTTCTCGGCAATCTGCCGAACCGGCGCCTGGAGCGCCTTGCGGATGATGTCGACACCGCGGGTCTGGTCGTCGTTCTCGCCCTTCAGGCCTTCGAGAGCCTTGGTGGCATAGAGCAGCGCGGTGCCACCGCCCGGAACGATGCCTTCCTCGACCGCTGCGCGGGTCGCATGGAGAGCGTCATCGACGCGGTCCTTGCGCTCCTTCACCTCGATCTCGGAGGCGCCGCCGACCTTGATCACCGCAACGCCGCCGGCGAGCTTCGCCAGCCGCTCCTGCAGCTTCTCGCGGTCGTAGTCGGACGTGGTCGTCTCGATCTGCTGGCGGATCGCAGCGACGCGGCCCTCGATGGCGCTGCGGTCACCGGCGCCGTCGACGATCGTTGTATTGTCCTTGTCGATCGTGACGCGCTTGGCGCGGCCGAGCATGTTGATGGTCACGCTCTCGAGCTTGATGCCGAGATCCTCGCTGACGACTTCGCCGCCGGTGAGGATCGCGATGTCCTCGAGCATCGCCTTGCGGCGATCGCCGAAGCCCGGAGCCTTCACCGCTGCGACCTTGAGGCCGCCGCGCAGCTTGTTGACGACGAGCGTGGCCAGGGCCTCGCCCTCGATGTCCTCGGCGATGACGAGCAGGGGACGGCCCGACTGGACGACCGCCTCGAGGATCGGGAGCATCGCCTGCAGGTTCGACAGCTTCTTCTCGTGGATCAGGATGTACGGATCCTGGAGCTCGACCTGCATCTTCTCCGGGTTGGTGATGAAGTAGGGCGAAAGGTAGCCACGGTCGAACTGCATGCCTTCGACGACATCGAGCTCGAACTCGAGGCCCTTGGCCTCCTCGACGGTGATCACGCCTTCCTTGCCGACCTTCTCCATCGCCTCGGCGATCTTCTCACCGACTTCACGGTCGCCATTGGCCGAGATGATTCCGACCTGGGCGATCTCGTTGGAGCCGGACACGTTCTTCGAACGGCTCTTGAGGTCCTCGACGACCTTGGTGACGGCGAGATCGATGCCGCGCTTCAGGTCCATCGGGTTCATTCCGGCCGCGACAGACTTCATGCCCTCGCGGACGATCGACTGGGCGAGGACGGTCGCAGTCGTGGTTCCGTCGCCGGCCACGTCGTTGGTCTTCGAAGCGACCTCGCGCACCATCTGCGCGCCCATGTTCTCGAACTTGTCCTTGAGCTCGATCTCCTTGGCGACGGTGACGCCGTCCTTGGTGATGCGCGGTGCGCCGAAGCTCTTGTCGATGACCACGTTGCGGCCCTTGGGACCGAGAGTGACCTTCACCGCATTGGCGAGGATGTCGACGCCGCTGAGGATGCGCTCACGCGCCTCGCGGGCGAATTTGACGTCTTTGGCTGCCATTTGGCTACCCTTTCATTTCCTGGAAGTTCGCTAAGTTCACTCCTCAACGCGCATGTGCGCGTGAGGCGACGGTCAGCCGACAATCCCGAGGATGTCGCTTTCCTTCATGATAATCAGGTCTTCGCCTTCCAGCTTGACCTCCGTGCCCGACCACTTGCCGAACAGAATGCGGTCGCCCGCCTTCACGTCCAGCGGAGTGACCGTGCCGTCGTCGGCGCGAGCGCCGCTGCCGACAGCGACGACTTCGCCTTCCTGCGGCTTTTCCTTGGCGGTGTCGGGAATGATGATCCCGCCCGTAGTCTTCTCTTCTGCGTCGACCCGACGGACGAGGACGCGGTCATGAAGCGGCCTGAAACCCATGGCTGGCTTGCCCCTTATTTCAATGTTGAACCCAAATGCGTTGGCACTCCCGCGAGGAGAGTGCCAGCGATGGCGCGCATATGGGTTCAGTGGCCGGAGGCGTCAACACCCCCGCCGCGCGTTATTCACGCGCGGGCCGGAAGCAGGCCCAGCCGGTCGCGGCGGGCCCACCGCAGCAGCATCAGCACGGCGACTACCCCCAGACCCGCGGCAAGCCCCGTCCAGATGCCGATTCCTCGCCATTCCATGGAGAAGGCGAGGGCGATGCCTACGCCGAGCCCGATCGCCCAATAGCCGAATAAAGCGAAGATCATCGGGACGCGCGTGTCGTGGATCCCGCGGAGCATTCCGGCAGCGACGACCTGCCAGCCGTCGACGATCTGGAACAGGGCCGCGATCATCAGGAAGGACACGCCGAGCGAGATAACCGTCGCGTTCGCAGGCGTGTCGTCGAGGAACAAGGTGATGAGGTCGCGGGGGAAAAGGAACATCAGGGTCGCCATCAGCGCCATGAAGGCGGTGCTGAGGGCGAAGGCGGTCCATCCGGCAAGGGCGATGCCGGAAGCGTCGCGCCGTCCGTAGGCGAGGCCGACGCGCACCGTCGCCGCCTGGCCGAGCGCCAGCGGGATCATGAAGGTCGTCGCGGCGATCTGCAGGGCAATCTGGTGCGCGGCTACCGAGGGCGCTCCGAACAGGCCCATAAGGTAGGCCGCGGCGCTGAACACGCCGCCTTCGAAGCCCATCGTCAGGCCGATCGGGCCGCCGAGGCGGAAAAGCTGACGGAATCGCGGCCAGTCGGGCCTCCAGAAGCGTCCGAACAGATGGAAGCGGCGAAACTGCCGGTCGGTCACGATCACGGTGAAAAGCGCCAGCGCCATCGCCGTCCAGACGATCGCGCTGCCGATGCCGCCGCCGATCAGCCCCAGCTCGGGCAGTCCGAGCTTGCCGAAGATGAGCGCCCAGCTGACCAGCGCATTCAGCGGGATCCCTGCGGCGCTGATCACCAACACCCAGCGCGGGCGCTCCATCGCCGAGACGAAGTTGCGCATCACCTGGAACAGCATCCAGGGCGGGATCACCCACGTGTACCCCTTGAGGAACCAGGCGGCGAGGCGTGCCAGCTCCGGCTCCTGCCCGAAAGCGAGGATGATCGGCTCGGCGTTCCACAGGACGATTAGCGTCGGCACGGTCATCAGCGCCGCGGCCCACAGAGACTGGCGGAAGGTCCGCCGGACGTCGCGGACTGCGTTGAACCGCTCGCCCAAAGCCGAAGCGATCATCGGCGAGGAGGCGGTGAGGACGCCCAATGCGAACAGGATCATCCCGAACGAAAGGCTGAGCGCGAGCGCCGCGGCCGCGAGCTCCTTCGGTCCGAGCCAGCCGAGCAGGACGACGTCGGTCGCCTGGATCAGCTGCATCGTCAGGTTCGCGAGCATCAGCGGCCAGGCGAGCGCCAGCGTCGCCCGGAGCTCGTCGCTCCAGCCGCGCGCGGGCTTGTCCGTAGAGATCGCCACTACTGAATCCATTACGCCGCCGTAGCGGCGCTGGACGGGGTTAGTCGAGGTCGAGCCGCAGCCCGTGACGGGCCGCGGCTCGACCTCCTAGAAAATCAGGTCGCCCCCGCCGGTGGTATCGGGATGGACCAGAAGCTGGATCATGTCGCTCAGCAGCGATCCGACGTCGGACGAATGGATCGGATCGTTGGGAAATGCGCTGTCGACGAAATGGCTGACCAACTCTCCGTGGATCGGATTGGGCGGAAGCGCCTGCGCGAAGTCGCCGACAACTTGCGGGGCAATCGGATCGTTGGGGAAAAGGTTGGCTACGTAGCTCGTGACCGTGGTTCCGAGTGGCGTTCCGAATGGCATCTTCATTCTCCTTGCCTTTGGGGAGCGGGGACTGGTCGGCCACCGCTGCCGCGCAAAAGGAGCCACCAAGTAATTGATTGCTTTGGTTACTCCTTGCGGTGAAACTGGCCGATGCGGGGGCGCCGGTCCTGATGAACGACGGATATTCAGCGGATGATTCGCCGAGGGGACCGGTCGACCTCGCCCATACGGCGCCGTTTCGAATAGGCGACGCGGACGTCCGGCCGGCGACCCGCGAGGTCGTTCGGGCCGAACTCCGCGAATTGCTCGAGCCCCGGGTCATGGAGGTTCTGGTCGTGCTCGCCTCCGCGCGTGGCCGCACGCTCAGCCGTGACGACCTGATCGACGCCTGCTGGGGCGGCCGGGCGATTAGCGACGATGCGATCAATCGGGTCGTCTCCCGCCTCCGGGCGCTGTCCCGGACATTCCCGTCGATCCAGGTCGAGACCATCACCAAGGTCGGTTACCGGCTCGTAGTCCCGGGATCTGACGGGCAAATGACGCAGGGGCCGGAGGCGCGACCGGGACAGCCTCGAATCTGCGTACTGCCGTTCGTCAACATGAGTGGCGACGCGGAGCAGGAATATTTCAGTGACGGCATCACCGAGGACATCACCACAGACCTGTCGAAGATTTCCGCAATAGGCGTGACCGCGCGGCATACCGCGTTCACCTTCAAGGGCGAGCCGATCGACGTGCGCGAACTCGCGATCAAGCTAGGCGTCAGTCACGTCCTCGAAGGCAGCGTCCGCAAATCCGATGGGCGCGTCCGGATCAATGCCCAATTGATCGACGGCGCGACCGCCGATCATTTGTGGGCCGAACGCTACGACCGCGACCTCACCGATATTTTCACCATCCAGGACGAGATTTCCGAAGCGATCGTCGCGGCGCTGAAGGTCACGCTTCTGCCGGCGGAGAAGAAGGCCATCGAACAGCGCGGGACGTCCAACGCGCAAGCCTACACGCATTACCTGATGGCCCGCCAATATTGGGTGACCGGAGATTTCGGCGACCGGCGCCGAGAGGAGCGTACGATCCGGCTTTGCCAGCGGGCCGTGGAGATCGATCCCGACTATGCCGAGGCGTGGGCACTCACGGGCCTCGCCCAGGCCAATCTCTACAATGCGTTCACGGGGAATGAGGGTCTCGACGACGGGCTCAGCGCCGCCCAGAGGGCGCTGGCGCTGGACGCGGATATTGCCGAAGCGCATCTGCCGCTGGCGTGGCACTTCGCCCTGCGCGGCGATTTTGCCGGAGCAGACGACGAGATAAAGACAGCGCTTCGGCTGAATCCCGATTGCTGGGAAGCCAACAAGGAAGGGGCCCGAATCCTCTATCGGCAGGGCCGGTTGGACGAGGCCCAGGTCCTGCTTGAACGAGCGTGCGAGCTGGCGGAGTCCGACTTCCACAGCCCAGGCATGTTGATCGCGGTCCTGTTAGGCCGCGGAGATCGTGCCCCCATCCGCCAATGGGCGGAACGGATGGAAGGCCTCGTCGGTCAAGCCCTGTTGCGCGACCCGAGCAACGGCGCCGCGATCGCTTATTCGGCACTGGCACATGCCGTGCTTGGCCGCGCCGAGAAAGCGCGCGAAATGGTCGAACGCGCAATCCTGCTCGACCCCGAAAATCTCTATATGCGCTACAACCTTGCCTGGCCAATGATCGCCTTCCTGAATGACACGGAAGCGGCGCTTGAAGTGCTCGCTCCGGCACTGGCCGGCGGTGGCAGCAGTTTGATCAGCCTCGCCACGGCCGACCGTAACCTCGACCCGATCCGAAAGGACCCGCGCTTCGCCGAGATGCTGAGCCTGGCAAAGGAGCGAGTGAGGCTGGGCGCGAAGGCCGATCCGCCAACCGCGTAGCCGCCAAGGGCAGCCACGCGACCGGATGGACGGGCTCAACCGCCGGCGTTGAGATCCGCGCCACGGTTGGGGTTGCAGGAGAAACCCGGGACCGGCGGGAAGCCGGGAGCGTGCGGGTCGGCATCCTCGGCGTCCCACAAGTCCCAATAGCCGCTGAAATAGCCGTAGGACTGGGCAATGCCGCCCGGATCCATCGGATCTCCTTCCGGCGTGTCGTTGCGCCCCGAAAAGGCGCATTCGGAACGCCCATTGATGTCGATCGGCTTGCCGTTGCCCGTAATTTCGCCGGCGATGGCGGGGAAGGCCGTCATAGCGATCAATCCGATCGCCACGGCCGTGCGCCAGGAACCTGAATGCAACTTTGACATGCGAACCTCTCCATCTCTTCGCTCGTCATTCGAGCGCTAAGACGAGTGGCACATGCCCCGTCAGAAGGACTGACTTTGGCCTGATGGTTGAGTGATTATCTGCTGATTTCAGTCGAGGTTCGGCCGCAGCCAGCGGCGCGCGCAGTCGAGGTCGACTCCCCGGCGGCCGGCATATTCGGTCAGCTGGTCCTCGCCGATGCGGGCGACGCCGAAATACTGGCTGTCCCGGTGGCCGAAGTAGAAGCCGGAGACGGCCGAGGTCGGGAGCATGGCGAAATTCTCGGTCAGGGTGACTTCCCCGGGATTGCCGCCGAGCATGTCGAACAGGATCGGCTTGAGGCTATGGTCGGGGCAGGCGGGGTAGCCGGGCGCGGGACGAATGCCCTGATACTTCTCGCGGATCAGCTGCTCGTTGGAGAGATGCTCTTCGGCATAGCCCCAAAGGCGCTGGCGGACCTCGGCGTGAAGGACTTCCGCGAAGCTTTCCGCGAGGCGGTCAGACAAAGCCTTCAGCAAGATGTCGGAATAATCGTCGTGCGCTTCCTTGAAGCGCTCGAGATGCGGTTCGAGCCCGTGGATCCCGACCGCAAAGCCGCCGATCCAGTCCTCGCCTTCGGGATTGATGAAATCCGCGAGGCTCATGTTCGGACGGCCCTCGCGCTTCTTCACCTGCTGGCGAAGGAAGGGAATACGGGTCCAGTCGTTGCCCGCGAGAACGAGCACGTCATCGCCCTCGCGCTTGCAGCGCCACAGGCCGATGGTGGCCTTCGGCGTGACCCAGCGCTCGGCGATGATCTGATCGAGCATCGCATTGGCGTCGTTGAACAGGCTCCGGGCGCTTTCGCCGACGACCTCGTCGTCCAGGATCGCGGGATAAATGCCGGCCAGCTCCCAGGCGCGGAAGAAGGGAGTCCAGTCGATCGAGGCCTTGAGATCGCGCAGCGGCCATTCGCCGATCTGGTGGAGGCCGGGGCGGACTGGCGCGGGCGCCTGGCCCGACGGGTCGTAGGTGAAACCGTTGGCGCGGGCCTCTTCGAGCGTCGAGAGCTCGCTCTGGCCGCTGCGGGAGCGAGCGACGCGCAGCGCTTCATATTCGTCCGACGTCTTCGCGATGAGAGGCTCGCACTGCGTGTCGGATACCAGCGACGAGGCCACGCCGACGGCGCGGCTGGCGTCGAGCACGTGGATCACCGGGCCTTCGTAGGCGGGATCGATGCGCAGCGCCGTGTGCGCCTTGCTTGTGGTCGCGCCACCGATGAGGAGCGGGGTCTTAAGACCCAGGCGCTGCATCTCGCCCGCGACGGTCACCATCTCGTCGAGCGAAGGCGTGATCAGGCCGCTGAGACCGATCATGTCGGCATTATTGTCCTTGGCGGTGTCGAGGATCGTCTGCCACGGCACCATCACGCCGAGGTCGACCACTTCGAAGCCGTTGCACTGCAGGACGACGCCGACGATGTTCTTGCCGATGTCGTGAACGTCGCCCTTCACGGTCGCCATCACGATGCGGCCCTTGCCGGCGGTGACTCCGTTCTTTTCCTTTTCCGCCTCGATGAAGGGGATGAGGTGGGCGACCGCCTTCTTCATCACCCGCGCGGACTTCACCACCTGCGGCAAGAACATCTTGCCCGCCCCGAAAAGGTCGCCGACGACGTTCATTCCGTCCATCAGCGGGCCCTCGATGACTTCGATCGGGCGAGGCGCGGCCAGGCGGGCTTCCTCGGTGTCTTCGAGGATGTGGGCGTCGATGCCCTTGACCAGCGCGTAGGACAGCCGCTCGGTGACCGGCAGCGAGCGCCATTCCGCGAGCTTCTTCTCCTCGGCGGCGTCGGTGCCCTTGAAGCGCTCGGCAAGCGCGATCAGCCGGTCCGTCGCTTCCTCGTTGCGATCGAGAATGACGTCCTCAACGGCTTCGCGAAGCTCGGGGTCGATCGCGTCGTAGACGTCGAGCTGGCCAGCGTTGACGATCCCCATGTCCATGCCTGCCGGGATGGCGTGGTAGAGGAAGACGCTGTGCATGGCCCGGCGTACTGGCTCGTTGCCGCGAAACGAGAAGCTCAGGTTCGAGAGGCCGCCGGAGATGTGGACGCCCGGGCAGCGGCGGCGGATTTCGGCCGTCGCCTCGATGAAGTCGATGGCATAGCGCCGGTGCTCGTCGATGCCGGTGGCGATGGCGAAGATGTTCGGGTCGAAAATGATGTCCTGCGGCTCGAACCCATCGGCGGTCAGCAATTTGTAGGCGCGCTCGCAGATCTCGATCTTGCGGGCCGCGGTGTCGGCCTGGCCGATTTCGTCGAAGGCCATGACGACGACCGCTGCGCCGTAAGCGCGGCACTTGCGGGCAAGCTCGAGGAAGGGCGCTTCGCCTTCCTTCATGCTGATCGAATTCACGATCGGCTTGCCCGAGACGCATTTGAGGCCGGCCTCGATCACGCTCCACTTGGAGCTGTCGATCATCACCGGAACGCGGGCGATGTCCGGCTCGGCGGCGATGCGCTTGAGGAAGATGGTCATCGCCTGCTCTGAATCGAGCAGGGCCTCGTCCATGTTCACGTCGACGATCTGCGCGCCGTTCTCGACCTGGTCTCGAGCGACCTCGACCGCGGCGTCATAGTCGCCGGCCAGGATCAGTTTCTTGAACCTGGCTGAGCCGGTTACGTTCGTGCGCTCTCCGACGTTGACGAAACGGGCGCCGGCGCCGGCAATATCTATCCTGGAAACGTCCATACTCAGGCTGCAATCACCATAGGTTCGAGGCCTGCGAGAAGGGTCTGGCGGGTACCGTTGGGGACCTTCCGCGGGGTGCGGCCGCGCGCGGCTTCGGCAATCGCAGCGATATGTTCGGGCGTCGTCCCGCAGCAGCCGCCGACGATGTTCACCGTCCCTGCATCGAGCCATTCGCGGACTTGCGCGGCGGTTTCGGCGGCGGCCTCGTCATATTCGCCCAGCTCGTTGGGCAGGCCCGCGTTCGGGTAGGCCATGATCAGAGTGTCGGCGAGGCCGTTTAGGGCGACGAGGTGGGGGCGGAGCTGGGATGCTCCAAACGAGCAGTTGAGCCCGATCGTCACCGGCTTCGCATGACGGACGGTGGCCCAGAAGGCCTCGACCGTATGGCCGGAGAGGTTGCGGCCGCTAAGGTCGGTGAGGGTCATCGACACCATTAAAGGAAGCTCGCGGCCAAGCGCCTGCTCGGCCTCCAGCGTCGCCATGATCGCGGCCTTGGCGTTCAGCGTGTCGAACACCGTCTCGACCAGGATGAAGTCGACTCCGCCTTCGACGAGCGCATCGACCTGTTCGCGATAGACAGCCTTCACCGTGTCGAAGTCGACCTCACGGTAGGCCGGATCGTTGACCTTGGGCGACAGCGACAGCGTCTTGTTGGTCGGGCCGAGCGCTCCGGCGACCCAGCGCGGCTTGCCGTCCTTCGCGGTGTAGCGATCGGCGACTTCGCGGATGATCCGCGCCGAGGAGCGGTTGATGTCGCCGACGAGATGCTCGGCAGCATAATCGGCCTGGCTGATGCGGTTGGCGTTGAACGTGTTGGTTGCGAGGATTTCCGCGCCGGCGTCCGCGAACCGCTCGCAGATGGAGCGGACTATTTGCGGCTGGGTGATGTTCAGCAGGTCGTTGTTGCCCTTCTGGTCCTTCATCAGGTCGAGCCCCGCGCAATAGGCCTCGGCGGCCAGTCTCTCGGCCTGGATGCCGGTGCCGTAAGGGCCGTCCTTTATGAGGATGTGCTTGGCGGCCTCGGCGCGGAGGGTCTGGGAAGCGCTCATTTCGCGCGGACTCCGAGAAGGTGGCAGATGGCGTAGCTGAGCTCCGCCCGGTTCAGCGTGTAGAAGTGGAAGTGGCGGACGCCGCCCGCGTAGAGCTGTCCACACAGCTCGGCGGCGACGGTCGCGGCGATGAGCTGGCGCGCCGAGGGCAGGTCGTCGAGGCCCTCGAACAGATCGTCCAGCCATTGCGGGATGCTCGCGCCGCAAGTGGCGGCGAAGCGGCGCGTCGTCGCGACGTTGGAGACGGGGAGGATGCCCGGCACGATCTCGACGTCGAGACCGGCGGCGGCCGCCTCGTCCCGGAAGCGGAAGAAGCAGTCGGCCGAGAAGAAGAATTGCGTGATCGCGCGATCGGCGCCCGCGTCCACCTTGCGCTTCAGATTCTCCAGATCGAACGAGCGGTCGCGGGAATCCGGATGGACCTCGGGATAAGCGGCGACCGAAATGTCGAACGGCGCGACCTTCTTGAGCCCCTCGACCAGATCGGCGGCGTCGCGATAGCCTTCGGGATGCGGCTGGTATTTCGTGCCCGCTTCGGGCGGATCGCCGCGAAGCGCGACGATGTTGCGCACGCCGAGGTCCCAATAGTCGCGGGCGATCGCGTCGATCTCCTCGCGGCTTGCGGCAACGCAGGTGAGGTGCGCGGCAGGGGTAAGGGCGGTTTCGTTCAGGATCCGCTCGACCGTCTGATGGGTGCGCTCGCGGGTCGATCCGCCTGCTCCGTACGTCACGGAGACGAACCGCGGCTGGAGCGGCGCCAGCGTCTGGACCGATTCCCACAGGGTCTCGGCCATCTTGTCCGTCTTGGGCGGGAAGAATTCGAAGCTGACGGCGATATCGCCGCGTGCCTCGGCGAACAAAGGCGCGTGGTTCATAAGTCTCTCGTACGGGTTCATGCCGCTCTCCGCTGACGCTCGGCACTCTTGAAGCCGCGCCACACGGTGACGGTCAGCTCGCCGCCCTTCAGATGCTCGACATGGTCGACGGAGACGCCCGCGGCCTTGAACCAGCCCGCCATTGTTTCGTCGTCGAAGCCGAGGCGGATGTGCGCGTCGGTTGCGCGCAGGTCCTCTCGCCCATGGGCTGCGAAGTCGATCACGAGCAGTCGGCCGTCCGCGGCAAGGACACGCGCGGCTTCCTCGATCGCGGCGGCGGGGGAGTGCGCATAATGCAGCACCTGGTGGATGATTACGGTATCAGCACAGCGATCGTCGAGCGGGAGCGCATACATGTCGCCCTGGCGCAGGCTGGACGAGATACCCGCGGCCTCGAGCTTCACCCGGGCGACGCGAAGCATGTCCGAGGACCGGTCGATTCCGACCGCATGGAGCGCGTCACGCCCGAACAGCTCGATCATGCGCCCCGTGCCGGTTCCGATATCGACGAGCCGCCCGAGCGGCTGGTCGCCGAGCGCACGGGCGATCGCTTCCTCGACCTCGCTTTCAGCCACATGGAGCGAGCGGATGGAATCCCATACGTCGGCATGGGACGTGAAGTAGCGCGTTGCCGCTTCGGCGCGGTCCGCGCGGATGCGGTCGAGCTTCGAGGCGTCGGCCTGGAAGACTCGCGAGCTGTCCGAATCTGCCCACGCGTCGACCAGAGCGAAGATCGGAGCGTTGCGATCGTCGGCGGCGACGGTGAGAAATACCCAGCTTCCCTCGCGCCGCCGGTCGATGACGCCCGCGTCGGCGAGGATTCGGACATGCCGCGAAACGCGCGGCTGGCTCTGGTCGAGCAGGACCGCGAGCTCTCCGACAGACAGCTCCATGCGGCGCAAAAGCGCCAGAATCCGCAGCCGCGTCGGGTCGGCGAGGGCCTGTAACAGGTCTGCGAGCGGCAGCGCGTCCATCTCCAGATGTGATATAAAGAAAACTTTATATGTCAATGTAAACGGCGGGCTGGCTGGGTCGAAATGGGCCTCAATTGTTGATTGCGCGTCTTTGAGGCGCTCTGTAATGGCGCGCGCTGGCCTGAACGATTCATCGGCGGGCCGAGCCCGGGTCCGGCTAAGGGCCCCACTGAGGGAGTGGAACGATCATGAAGAAGATTGCAGTGACCGTTGCGGTCCTCGCGCTCGGCCTGGCCGCGTGCGACGCCCGAACTGAGGAAAATGCGGTCGGTAACGAAGCCGCTGTCGAGAACGCGGCTGTCGAGGACGTCAATGCGGCGACCGTCGACGCCGGCAACGCCGCCGAGAACGCGCTCGACGCAGCCAGCAACCAGATCGAGAACGCCGGTGAGGCGGTCGAGAACGCTGCCGATGCCGTTGGCGAGGCTGCGGACAACGCCAACTAAGCGTTTTCCGGTTCGAAAGGGGGGTCGCGCGGGATGTCCGCGCGGCCCCTTTTTTGTATCAACGCGATGCGATGCCAGTCGATATGCGAACGATAATGTCGTGCTTTTTCATGTGCTTGCTGCCGCTAGCCGCTTGCCGGCAGGAGCCGGCCGTCCCGACCGCGCAGGAAAATGTGCAACTCGATGACGCGGCGAACCTGTTGAACGGGGCGCAGGAGAACCTGGAAGCCGTAGACGATGGCGGGCTCGGTTCCGTCAACGAGGGCGAAACGCCCTAGGCGGACCTAGAGCAGAGAGCGCAGGATCTGGCGAACGACCATGGTCGTCGGGTCCACCCGATAGAGATACTGCTGGTCGTAGATGTAGTTGGCGCGTGGATCGAGCGAGCCACCGTACCGCATCCGCAGCTCATAGGGCAGCGTATTGTAGGACTGCAGGCCATCATAACCCTTGGGCACGCGCTGGCCGACCTCGAACAGCTTCTTGTACCGGCCCGGCGGCATGCAGAGCTCGTTCTTCTTCTTGAGGCCCGGCGGGCAGCCGCCGACGCCGTAACCGACCGGGCCGTCCTCGACGAGAACCGGGCGGTCCTTCTCCTTGCCTTTCTTGGCGTGATCCGGCTTGGCCTCGGCCGTGCCGGCGGCGACGAGCATAGCGATGCCCGCGATCAGAAGTGCCTTTCCCATGGCGCAAAACTATACGCTGCTCTCTGCGCAAAGCTTGCGAAATTTGGTTACCGCAGATTCAGTTCAGTCCGCCTTTCCAGCCGGAACAGCCATTGGAAGCGACCGTTTCCCCAAGGCCCACCGACAGGAGACGGACGATGCTAGGCAAGGCAGACGCCACGCCGATGATCGCGGTCAAGGACCTCGATCGGGCGCGCAAATTCTACGAGGAGACGCTGGAACTGAAGACGGTCGACGATTTCGGCGAAGGCTTCGTCGTGAAGAGCGGCAACACGGAGTTCAGCGTGTATCGTTCGGAATTCGCAGGCACAAACAAGGCGACGGCACTGACCTTCGAAGTCGACGACATCGAAGGCGAGATCCGGGAGCTGAAGGAGAAGGGCATCTTCTTCGAGCATTACGATCTTCCGGGGCTCGAGCAGCAGGGCGACCTTCACTTCGCGGAAGGCTTCAAGACCGCCTGGTTCAAGGACCCCGACGGCAATATCCTGAGCCTCGCCGAGGGTCAGGGCCAATAGTCCAGCCTAGCCCGGTTGCCGGAGCGGAAATGCGGGTTTAGAGGGCGCGCACACCAAGCGCCGGCCCTTGGCGCGCCCCTGACTTGCAAAGGAAATTCACGCTCTCATGGCCCGCAAGAAAATTGCGCTGATCGGCGCCGGAATGATCGGCGGAACCCTCGCCCACCTCGCCGCGAAGAAGGAAATGGGCGACATCGTCCTGTTCGACATCGCCGAGGGCATTCCGCAGGGCAAGGCGCTCGACCTCAGCCAGTGCGGCCCGATCGAGGGCTTCGACGCTAAGATCACCGGCACGAACGATTATGCCGATATCGCCGGGGCGGACGTCGTGATCGTCACCGCCGGCGTTCCGCGCAAGCCGGGCATGAGCCGCGATGACCTTCTCGGCATCAACCTCAACGTGATGAAGGCGGTCGGCGCGGGCATCAAGGAGCATTGCCCCGACGCTTTCGTGATCTGCATCACCAACCCGCTCGACGCCATGGTCTGGGCGCTTCGTGAATATTCGGGGCTGCCGCACGAGCGCGTGGTGGGTATGGCCGGCGTCCTCGACAGCGCACGCTTCGCGACCTTCCTGGCACAGGAATTCGGCGTTTCGGTGAAGGATGTGAATGCGTTCGTCCTCGGTGGCCACGGTGACACGATGGTGCCCGTGACTGCATACACGACGATTTCCGGCATTCCTGTCGACGATCTGGTCAAGATGGGCCGGTCGACAAGGGAAAAGATCGACGAGATCGTGAAGCGCACGCGCGGCGGCGGTGGCGAGATCGTCGCTCTGCTGAAGACCGGCTCGGCCTATTACGCCCCGGCGACGAGCGCGATCGCCATGGCTGAGGCCTATCTCGGCGACCAGAAGCGGATCCTGCCCTGCGCGGTCTACGTTGATGGAAAGTACGGCCTCGACGGCCTTTATGTCGGAGTGCCGGTGGTGATCGGCGCCGGCGGCGCCGAGGAAGTGATCGAGATCGAGCTCGACGACGAGGCCAAGCAGAACCTCCAGGTGAGCGTCGACGCGGTAAAGGAGCTGCTAGTGGCCTGCAAGCAGATCGATGGAAGCCTTGCATGAGCATCCTCGTCAACCGCAACACCAAGGTCATCACCCAGGGGATGACCGGCGAGACCGGTACGTTCCACACGCGCCAGGCGCTCGATTACGGCACGCAGATGGTCGGGGGAGTGACTCCGGGCAAGGGCGGGACCGAGCATCTCGGCCTCCCCGTGTTCGACACGGTTCGCCAGGCGGTCGAGAAGACCGGGGCCGACGCTTCGGTCATCTACGTCCCGCCGCCCTTTGCAGCAGATTCGATCCTCGAAGCGATCGATGCCGAGGTGCCGCTCATCGTGACCATTACCGAGGGCATTCCGGTGCTCGACATGGTCCGGGTGAAGCGGGCGCTCGACGGGTCCAAGTCGCGGCTGATCGGGCCAAACTGCCCTGGTGTTCTCACCCCGGGCGAGTGCAAGATCGGCATCATGCCCGGCAACATCTTCTCGAAAGGCAGCGTCGGCGTCGTCAGCCGCTCGGGTACGCTGACATATGAGGCGGTGTTCCAGACGACCAACGAGGGCCTCGGCCAGACGACCGCTGTCGGCATCGGCGGAGACCCGGTGAAGGGCACCGAGTTCATCGACGTGCTGGAGATGTTCCTCGCCGACGACGAGACCAAGTCGATCATCATGATCGGCGAGATCGGCGGTTCGGCCGAAGAGGACGCCGCGCAGTTCCTTGCCGACGAGGCGAAGCGCGGGCGCAGGAAGCCGGTCGTGGGCTTTATCGCCGGCCGTACGGCGCCCCCCGGACGCCGCATGGGCCATGCCGGGGCGATCGTCTCGGGCGGCAAGGGCGACGCCGAGAGCAAGATCGCGGCGATGGAAGCGGCTGGAATTACCGTCAGCCCAAGCCCATCTGAGCTCGGCAAGACACTGAAAGAATTGCTGGCTTACGCATAATGGCCGACGACCAACCGATGATGATGGAGCGCGAGCCGGGCCCGAGCTGGGCGCGGCCGAACTGGCCCGTAGCCGAGCTCGACGACATCAATCTCGGGCTCGATCCGACGCAGGCGACGATGGAGGCTTTCAAGAAAGCGGTGACGGAGAAAGCGGCGGCGGCCGTGCCGGCCGCGGACCAGGATGCCGTCCGCCGCGCGGCCGAGGATTCGATCCGCGCCATGATGCTGATCCGCACCTATCGCGTGCGTGGGCATCTCGCAGCCAAGCTCGACCCGCTGGGGCTCCACCGCAGCGACTGCCCGGCCGATCTCACGCCGGAATATCACGGTTTTGGGCCCAACGACCTCGATCGGCCGATCTGGATCGGCGGCGCGCTCGGCTTCGAGCGGGCGACCGTGCGCGAGATCGTTGAGGTGCTGCAGGCGAACTACTGCGGCACCATCGGCGTCGAATATATGCACATCAACGACCTGGAGGAGCGACGTTTCATCCAGGAGCGGATCGAGGGCAAGGGCGCCGAGATTCATTTCACCCCCGAGGGCAAGCAGGCGATCCTCGCCAAGGTCATCGAAGCTGAGCAGTGGGAAAAGTTTCTCGCGCGCAAATATGTCGGTACGAAAAGATTCGGGCTGGACGGCGGCGAGAGCGCGGTTCCTGCACTGGAATCGGTCATCAAGTACGGCGGCCAGTATGGCGTGACGGAGATCGCAGTCGGCATGGCCCACCGCGGCCGGCTCAACGTCCTGTCGAACGTGATGGGCAAGCCCTATCGCGCCATCTTCAACGAGTTCGCGGGCGGCGCGACCAACCCGGCCGACGTAGGCGGGTCGGGCGACGTGAAATACCACCTCGGCACCTCGTCGGACCGCGAATTCGACGGCAACAAGGTGCATCTGTCGCTTCTACCCAACCCATCGCACCTGGAAGCGGTCGACCCTGTCGTGCTCGGCAAGGCGCGTGCCGTCATGACGCTGCGCGGCGACAAGCACGGCAAGACGGTGCTCCCGGTTCTCCTCCATGGCGATGCCGCCTTCGCGGGTCAGGGCATCGTCGCCGAGTGCCTCGCCTTCTCTGGCCTCCCCGGATACGGCACTGGCGGGACGATCCATTTCATCATCAACAACCAGGTCGGATTCACCACCAGCCCGCAATTCGCGCGCTCGTCGCCCTATCCCTCGGACGTGGCGAAGTCGGTCCAGGCGCCGATCCTCCACGTCAACGGAGACGATCCGGAGGCGGTGACGTTCTGCTCGAAGCTGGCCATCGAGTTCCGCCAGGCGTTCGGCCGGGACATCGTCATCGACATGTGGTGCTACCGCCGCTTCGGCCACAACGAGGGCGATGAGCCCAGCTTCACCCAGCCGGAAATGTATGCGGAGATCCGCAAGCACCCCCTCATCTCGCAGATCTACGCCCAGCGGCTGATCGACGAGGGTGTGGTCGACGCGAATTGGGTCGAGCAGCACACCAAGGCCTATGTCGATCACCTGGAAGAGGAGTTCCAGGCGGCCGTCAGCTATCTTCCGAACAAAGCGGACTGGTTCGAGGGACGCTGGACCGGCTTGAAGCTGCCGGGGGAGCCGGTGCTCGGCCGCCGTAACATCGCGACCGCGGTACCCGAGGATGAGCTGCGCAAGGTCGGTGAGGTGCTGACCACGGTTCCCGAGGGCGTGAATGCCCACAAGACTCTGCAGCGGGTCATCGATGCCAAAAAGGCGATGTTCGAGACCGGAGAGGGTTTCGACTGGGCTACGGCGGAAGGGCTGGCATTCGGGACCTTGCTCAGCGAGGGTCATTCCGTTCGTCTGTCCGGGCAGGACAGCGGCCGCGGCACCTTCAGCCAGCGGCACGCCTGCTGGGTCGATCAACAGACCGGCGAGAAATATATCCCGCTCTGCCACGTCGAGGGGGGGCGGTTCGAGGTCCGCGACAGCCCGCTTTCGGAATTCGGCGTTCTTGGCTTCGAATATGGCTATTCGCTCGCCGACCCGCGCACGTTGGTGTGCTGGGAAGCGCAGTTCGGCGACTTCGCCAACGGCGCGCAGACGATCATCGACCAGTTCATCGCCGCGGGCGAAGCCAAGTGGCTGCGCGCAAGCGGGCTGGTCATGCTTCTTCCGCACGGGTTCGAAGGGCAGGGTCCCGAGCACAGTTCGGCGCGGCTCGAACGGTATCTGCAGCTTTGCGCCGAGGACAATATCCAGGTCGCCAATTGCACCACGCCGGCGAACTATTTCCACATCCTCAGGCGTCAACTCCTGCGCGATTTCCGCAAGCCGCTGATCATGATGACGCCCAAGTCGCTGCTGCGGCACAAGCTGGCGGTTTCAAGGATCGAGGACTTCATCGGTGACAGCCATTTCCGGCGTATCGTCAGCGACCTTCGCCCGCCGAAGGAAGGCGAGACGAAGCGGCTCGTGCTCTGCAGCGGCAAGCTGGCCTATGAGTTGATGGAAGCGCGCGACGCGGCGGGCGATCCGACCACCGAGGTAGTCCGCATCGAGCAGCTCTATCCCTTCCCGTCGGAACCACTGGTCAAGCGCCTGAAGGCGATGCCGAAGCTTGAGACCCTGGTCTGGGCGCAGGAAGAGCCGAAGAACAACGGCGCCTGGTTCTTCGTCGAGGACCTGCTGGAGCAGAGTCTCGGGGACGCCGGTTTCAAGGGCATGCGGCCGGCCTATGCGGGCCGCGAGTCCTCTGCGTCGCCCGCCACGGGACTCGCCAAGCGCCACGCCGCCGAGCAGGCGAACTTGATCGCGACGGCTCTTGGCCATAGCAGCCGGGTCGAAGGCTCTGCCGTCGCCGCTCAGTAGAAGGACCCACATGGCCACTGATGTTGCAGTTCCCGCGCTTGGTGAATCGATCACCGAAGGGACCCTCGCGCAGTGGCTCAAGAAGCCGGGCGAGGCGGTAGCGGCCGACGAGCCGATCGCGACGCTCGAAACCGACAAGGTGAGCGTGGACGTGCCGTCGCCATCGGCGGGTGTGCTCAGCGAGACGCTCGTAAAAGAAGGCGACACGGTTGCCGTCGGCGCCGTGATCGCTCGCATCGACGAGCAGGCGACCGCAGGCGCCGCGGCACCTGCGGCCTCGTCCCCCGCAAAGGAAGCCGCCGACGCGAGCACCAACCCGGCCGGCGCGGGCGAGAACCCGCAGCTTCGCGGGACGGAACATGCGCCGGAGCCGGCACAGCCCGGCTCCGATGAGGATCATGTGACGACCCTTTCGCCCGCGGTCCGCCGCGCAGTGCTCGAACACCATGTCGACCCCAGCCAGATCCGCGGAACGGGCAAGGACGGCCGTCTGACGAAGGACGACGTGCTTGCGGCTGCTCAGGCGCAGCAGGGTGGGCCGGTTCACGAACCTGAAGCCCGTGCCCCGGCACCGCAGCCCAGCGCTCCGGCGGCACC
>DASUVP010000015.1:0-4231 GCA_036378895.1 Sphingomicrobium sp. | reverse complement strand
CGCCATGGCGTTCTTGTAGCTCATCCCGCGCGACAGGCGCAGCGCGTCCTTCAACGCGTCGGCGTCGTCATCATAGCGCCAGTAGCGGCAACCGCCCGCGGCCGGGCCGAGGTGGGTGGAATGCACGGCGATGATGGCCTTCAACCCGCATGCCTCGTTCGCGACGAAATGCAGGTCCTCGTGCGCGTCGAAATCCTCGAAGCCCCAGGGCGTAGTCATAGGATGAAAAAGGTCCGATCAAACAAGATGATGGGGCGATCGACGGGACTTGAACCCGCGACCCCCGGTACCACAAACCGGTGCTCTAACCAGCTGAGCTACGATCGCCATGATGCGCCCCTTGGCATCTCTCCTTAGGGACGCGCGCGCTCCTTAGGGTTGGAGGCTCGCGAACGCAAGCGAACCGCCATGTTGCGAGCACGCGTGCATTGTTGTGATTAATATGGGTGAGAATAGGCCCATTTTAAGTTTGCTAAGATCGTTTCAGAGGCGCATCGTCTTCTCCAGGGGAGAAACAAGATGTTGGCGAGTCGCCGCTCGGGGCAGGCCGCCGGATCTGGCGTTTCGCTGCGCGATACGTTGATCGCGGCCGGTTTGGATTCGAAGCTAGCCGATCAACTCGATCGCATGCCGCACAGGGTCGTGCACATCGACCCACGCCGTCCGTTCCGCGAACCCGGCGTTCCACGCGACGAGGTCCTGTTCGTCCGCTCCGGCCTGATTTCCAAGTTCAAGGTCGACAGTTCCGGGCGGCGGCAGATCGTCGCGCTGCGCTTCCCTGGCGAAGGCATCCTGCCGCGCGACGGCGACGCCAGTTATGGCATCCAGGCGATCATGCCGAGCGAAGTCATGGTTGGAACGGCCGCCGACCTCAACAAGATCGTCGACCAATATCCGGAAGTGCAAAAGTTCTTCTGGAGGCTGACTCAGCGCAACGAGGCGATCGGGTACGAATGGCTGGTCAATTGCGGGCGGCGCGATTCAATGGCGCGCGTTGCTCATCTGCTCTGCGAAACCGCGGTGCGCAGCCACACCAACGTCCCGGATGACTCCCTCCACAACCCCTTCACCCAGCAGCAGATCGCGGAGATCACCGGACAGACGTCGGTCAATGTGAATCGGGTTATGGCCGATCTCGAACGGCAGGGTCTGATTGAGCGAAGCGGACGCGATATTCGCTTCACCGACTGGCCCGAAATGCGCCGCGTCGCGAGCTTTCAGCCCGCCTACCTCGAATAGATTTGGATCGCGACGTGGTGGGCGCGACAGGGATTGAACCTGTGACCCCACCCGTGTGAAGGGTGTGCTCTACCGCTGAGCTACGCGCCCACGCCGCCTCGAAGAAGTGGCGGATATAGTGCCGGCTTCGCCCAAGTCCAGCTTACTGAACCGCGTCCTTCAGGACCTTGCCCGGACGGAACTTCGGCTGAGCGCTAGCCTTGATCTGCATCGGCTCCCCGGTGCGCGGGTTGCGCCCCGTCGATGCCTTCCGGCGGGTCACGGAGAAGTTGCCGAACCCAACCAACCGAACCTCGTCGCCGCGCTTCAACGCAGAAGTCACGACTTCGAGCATCGTTTCGACCGCCCGGGCTGCGTCGTTCCGGCTGAGGCCGGCGCGATCAGCGACATGGCCGATCAGTTCCTGCTTGTTCATCGATCGACTCTCCCCGGAAGCTAACACGAGACTCGCCCGCGACCGCCAATTCCTTAAGGCAAGAGTCTAAACACAAGTAAAGGTCAGTGTCGCAGGGGTGCCTCGCCTTCCGACGAATGACCATGAATCCGCGGCTCAGCGGCATGTTCGTCCGCTTCGGTCCATTCGATGGGCTGCATCGGCTGGGTCAACGCCCGCGCGAGAACCTCATCGACATGGCTCACCGGCACGATCTCGATCTGCTCTTTGACCGTAGCCGGGATGTCGACGAGATCCTTCTCGTTCTCCTGCGGAATGAGAACCGTCGCGATCCCGCCGCGGAGCGCCGCGAGGAGCTTTTCCTTAAGGCCGCCGATCGGGAGCACGCGCCCGCGCAGAGTCACCTCGCCAGTCATGGCAACGTCGCGGCGGACTGGGATTCCGGTGAGCGTCGAGATCATCGCCGTCACCATTCCGATGCCGGCTGACGGTCCGTCCTTCGGGACCGCGCCCTCGGGCAAGTGGACGTGGATGTCCTTGCGGGCGAAGATCGACGGCTTCACGCCATAGGCTGGGGCGCGGGCCTTCACGAAGCTCATCGCTGCCTGAATCGACTCCTGCATCACTTCGCCGAGCTTGCCGGTCGTCCGGATCTGGCCCTTGCCGGGCACCGTGACCGCTTCGATGGTCAAAAGCTCGCCCCCGACCTCGGTCCAGGCCAAGCCTGTGACCGCTCCGATCTGGTCCTCTTCCTCGCCGATCCCGAACCGGTAGCGTCGCACGCCGAGAAAGTCCTGGACGTTTCCGGGGACCAGCTCGACCCGCTCGGCCTTGTTCTCGAGGATCTGGCGGAGCGACTTGCGCGCTATCTTCGCCAGCTCACGCTCGAGCGTGCGGACGCCCGCCTCGCGGGTATAGTGGCGGATGACGGTCTGAAGACCCTCGTCGGTAAAAACCATTTCCTCGGGCTTCAGGCCATGCGCCTCCATCTGCTTGGGGATCAGGTGGCGCTTGGCGATCTCGAGCTTCTCGTGCTCGGTGTAGCCCTCCAGCCGAATGATCTCCATGCGGTCGAGCAGCGGCTGCGGCATGTCGAGCGAGTTTGCCGTGGTGACGAACATCACGTCCGAAAGATCGTAGTCGAGCTCCAGATAATGATCCTGGAAGCGGGAGTTCTGCTCCGGATCAAGCACTTCGAGCAGCGCTGACGCGGGATCGCCGCGGAAGTCCTGACCGAGCTTGTCGATCTCGTCGAGCAGGAAGAGCGGATTGGACGTCCCGGCCTTCTTCAGGTTCGAGATGATCTTGCCTGGAAGCGAGCCGATGTAGGTCCGGCGATGGCCGCGGATCTCGGCTTCGTCACGGACGCCGCCCAAGGACTGGCGCGCGAACTCGCGGCCCGTGGCGCGGGCGATCGAGCGGCCAAGCGATGTCTTGCCGACGCCGGGAGGCCCAACGAGGCAAAGGATCGGTCCCTTCAGCCGGTTGGTGCGGGCTTGGACCGCGAGATATTCGACGATCCGGTCCTTCACCTTTTCGAGCCCGTAATGGTCTTCATCGAGGACGCGCTGCGCCTCGGCAATGTCCTTCTTCAGCTTCGACTTCTTGCCCCACGGCAGTCCCAGCAGGACGTCGAGATAGTTGCGGGCAACCGTCGCCTCGGCGGACATCGGCGCCATCGCACGGAGCTTCTTGAGCTCGGCATTTGCGCGATTGCGCGCTTCTTTCGAGAGCCGCGTCTTGCGGATCTTGTTGGCGAGCTCCTGAAGCTCGTCGCCGCCCTCCTCGCTCTCATTGCCGAGCTCGCGCTGGATCGCCTTCAGCTGCTCGTTCAAATAATATTCGCGCTGTGTCTTCTCCATCTGGCGCTTCACGCGGCTGCGGATCTTCTTCTCGACCTGCAGCACGCCGAGTTCGCCTTCCATGAAGGCGAAGACCATCTCCAGCCGGCGTGACGGATTGAGCTCGCCGAGCAGCGCCTGCTTGTCGGCGACCTTGATCGACAGGTTGGACGCAACGGCGTCCGCAAGGACCGACGAATCCTCGATCTCGCCGAGTTGGATCCCCGTTTCTGGCGGCAGTCGCTTGTTGAGCTTGGCGTAATTCTCGAACTGGTCGACGACCGAGCGCATCAGCGCCTGGATTTCAGGCCCATCGACCGTCTCTTCCTCGATTTCCTCGACTTCGGCAGCGGTATAGCCGTTGCCGGGAACGAGGCCGACCAGGCGAGCGCGCTTAACGCCCTCGACCAGGACCCGGACCGTGCCGTCAGGCAGCTTCAGCAATTGCATCGCCGTCGCGATGACGCCGAGATCGTAAAGTGCATCCCGGTCGGGATCGTCTTCGCCCGGATCGAGCTGGGCGACGAGGAACAGCTCCTTTTCGGCCGACATCGCGGCCTCGAGCGCCGCAACGGACTTCTCGCGGCCGACGAACAGGGGAACGATCCGCTGGGGGAATACAACGATGTCGCGCAGCGGCAGGATCGGTAGAAGGCGTGTCATACCCAGCCTATATGGGCGGCGGGGTGTTAAGGCGCAACAAAGCGGCAGAACATTCCCTGTGGACGGTTCGCTTGTCGGGACGACCCAAAGGAGT
>DASUVP010000014.1:0-2068 GCA_036378895.1 Sphingomicrobium sp. | reverse complement strand
CCCGTTCCTTTAAGTTTAGCAGGGCCCCCGCGTTCGCGGGGGTGACGACTCGGCTTTAGGCCACCCGGCTGGCGAAGTCGGTAGCGGCCTTGCGGAAGTCGGCCATTTGCTGGCCGAACTCGCCGAAGCCCTGCTCGACATTGTCGATGTCCTTGGCGACCGTCTCTGTGTCGCTGCGGATGGCGGCGATGGTCGAGCTCATCGAATCGGCGGCGAGCGCGGTTTCGTCGACGGCGGCGGTGATCATCGTCACGGTCTGCGCCTGGAGCTCCATCGCCTCGCGAATCCGGTCGGCCGAAACCTGGACCTCCTCGACCGTGCCCTGGATCGAGCTGTTCGCCTCAACCGTCTGGCGGGTCGCCTGCTGGATGGCGGTGATCTTGTTGGTGATGTCGTCGGTCGCCCGGGCGGTCTGAGCAGCGAGGCTCTTCACTTCCTGGGCGACGACCGCGAAGCCACGGCCGGCGTCCCCGGCGCGAGCGGCTTCGATGGTCGCGTTGAGGGCGAGCAAATTGGTCTGGCCCGCGATGTCGCGGATCAAGCCGAGGATCGATTCGATCGCTTCGACGTGGGACGAGAGCGCCTGGCTGACCTTGACCGCTTCCTCGGCCTGGCCGCCGGCGCGAACCGCCACTCCGGCCGCCGTTTCGACTTCGGTTCGCGCATCCTCGATGGCGCGAATGAGGCCGGCGGCGGTCTGGGCGGCCTCGCGCATTGCGACCGCCGATTGCTCGGCCGCGGCGGCGACTTCGCTGGTCTTGCCGAGCATTCCGCGCGCCGAAGCAGCGGTCGCCCGGGTGCGGTCGGTTAGGGCCGTGCTCTGCTCGGTGCTGTTGCGGACAAGGTCGGCGACGAGGCGCTCGAACTGCTCGCTCTCACGGCCACGCTGGTCGGCGGCTTCAATCGTCTCGAGCAGGGCAACCTGGGCGAGGATGATGTCCGTTTCGACGAGATCGATCCGGTAATAAGCGGACATGCAGTCCGCGAGCCGGTCAGGATCGCTGCGAAACTGCTCGGTCAATGCGCTGAAGATCCGGTTCGCGATATCAAAGCGATCCGCGATATATTCGGGCACCGAAGTCTTATCACAGTAGATCTGCCGGCCATATTCGGCGATGGACTGGATCCAGACCGCATCGATATTGCCTGCGTAGATCGCAGAGTAGCGCGCAGCCCGTTCCGACCCGAACTCGGTCCCGATCTCGGCAACCACCAGGGCCAACATGTGGTCTTTGAACAGTTTCAGATCGCGGTCGAGCGACCCGCCTGGATTATAGGCCGCGAGCCGCGCTCTGACCTGCTCATCCGTCAGGCGCTGTAGATGTCCAATGTCGCCGCTCATCGATGGGGTCTCCGTGAAAATCAATCTGGCCGATACTGTCGCCGGTACTTGCCCTCGCAATGGTTAAGACCGGGTTAGGGGAACTCCCGAATCTTGCCTCCGCACGGGTGGAGCCCTAAGCGGACCCCGACCGCCCCATGCCGGTTCGGCGGCCGGACAAGCTGACTTTGAGAAAGGCCCTCTGAATGGCCACCAAGAGCACTCGACCCTTATCCCCGCACCTGACGATCTGGCGGTGGGGGCCGCACATGCTGGTTTCGATCCTGCATCGAATAACCGGCGCGGCGCTGTCGCTTGCCGGGCTGGCGATCCTGGTGTGGTGGCTGATGGCGATCGCCGATGGAGCGGAAGCCTATGCCCGTTTCACCACGGCGGCGATGCACCCGGTCGGGCTGGTGGTGCTCGTAGGGCTGACCTGGGCATTCTTCCAGCATTCGTTGTCGGGTCTGCGCCACCTGGTCATGGACACCGGCGCCGGGTTCGAGCTCGACACCAACAAGCGCTTCGCGGTGCTGACCCTGGTCGGCTCGCTGGTGCTGACGCTTCTGATCTGGGTGCCGGTGCTGGGAGGCCTGCTGTGAGCGTCGGCGACAGCGCGACCCCGCTAGGCAAGGTCCGCCGCCTCGGCTCGGCGCGCGAGGGCGGCGAGCACTGGCTTGCCGAGCGCGTCACCAGCGCCGCTCTGCTTCTGCTCGGCGCCTGGCTGATCGCCTCGCTGTTGTTCCT
>DASUVP010000013.1:0-14113 GCA_036378895.1 Sphingomicrobium sp. | reverse complement strand
ACGAACATCACCGAATATGGCGCCTTCGTGGAGCTGGAAGCGGGCATCGAGGGCCTCGTCCACGTGTCCGAGATGAGCTGGACCAAGAAGAACGTCCACCCGGGCAAGATCGTCTCCACTTCGCAGGAAGTCGAAGTGAAGGTGCTCGAGGTCGACGAGGAGAAGCGCCGGATCTCGCTCGGCCTCAAGCAGGCCCAGTCGAACCCGTGGGAGGCCTTCGCCGAGGCTCATCCGGTCGGATCGACCGTCGAGGGCGAAGTCAAGAACGCGACCGAGTTCGGCCTGTTCATCGGGCTCGAGGGCGACGTCGACGGCATGGTCCACATGTCGGACATCGCCTGGGGCGTGTCGGGCGAGGAAGCTCTCCAGCTTCACCGCAAGGGCGAGACCGTCCAGGCGCAGGTGCTCGACGTAGACGTCGAGAAAGAGCGCATCAGCCTCGGCATGAAGCAGCTCGAGCGCGGCGGCGTTTCGGCCGGTGCGGCCTCGGGCGGCGGCGTGAAGAAGGGCGAGATCGTCACCGTCGAGGTGCTCGAGGTGAAGGACGGCGGGCTCGAGGTCCAGGTCGCGGAAGGGGGCGCTTCGGGCTTCCTCAAGCGCACCGACCTCGGCCGCGACCGCGACGAGCAGCGTCCGGAGCGCTTCCAGGTCGGCCAGAAGTTCGACGCGATGGTCACCGGGCTAGACCGTTCGAAGAAGCCCAACTTCTCCATTAAGGCGCTTCAGATCGCCGAGGAGAAGCAGGCGGTCGCGCAGTACGGTTCGTCCGACAGCGGCGCGTCGCTCGGCGACATCCTCGGAGCGGCGATCAAGGAAAAGCAGGCCGCGACCGAAAAGACGGAAAAGAAGTCCAAGAAGTAACCTGGATCAGTGTAAGGTACGGCGGCACTTGCGCCGCCGTACCCTTTCTGACAGCTTGCCCCAGCCTCTTGGGGGAGGGGCGTCAGTTAAACGAAAAATGAATCCACGGGGATGAGATGATCCGTTCGGAACTGGTGCAAAAGCTTTGCGGTGACTTTCCAGATTTGACCCAGCGTGAAGTGGAGGGCGTGGTCGGCGCGCTGTTCGATTCGATTACCGAGCAACTGGCCCAGGGCGGCCGTGTCGAACTCCGCGGGTTCGGCGCTTTTTCGACCCGTCAGCGCGATGCCCGGATCGGCCGCAACCCGCGCACGGGGGACCCGGTCTCGGTCAACGCCAAGCGCGTGCCCTACTTCAAGCCGGGCAAGGAAATGCGCGAGCGGCTGAACTTAGGCGAAGTGACCGCCGAGTAAGCCGTGGCAGCACTACCGTCGCCGCGGCTGGCACAAGCGGACGTGGCGGAACGGTAGACGCTGGGGACTTAAAATCCTCTTCCCGCAAGGGAGTGTGGGTTCGACTCCCACCGTCCGCACCATCGCGATCCCGTAACGAAGCGAAGGGGCTCGCAGGCATGCCGGGGGCATGCCGAGGACAACGATCCCGAAGCGAAGCGTAGGGGAGCACAGCTTGTCCAGGGGACAGGCGAGCATGGTGCTCCGCCGGATGCGAGTGGTGCAATCCTCGAGCTCATTTCGCACCTCCCGCAGAACGCAAATTATTAATCTTGTGCGGGTAGTTCACCTTTTGTGTTCACTCGCCGTTTCACGCAGAAATTCCGGGCGCCGCTCGACGGCACGAGCCACGATTGGGTCGTGCTCGGCACGGTCATCGCGGCCGTCATCCTCCTCATTGGCAACGGCACGTCCTTCTTCCGCGAGCTCGGCCGAGCCGAGGTCATCCTCGGCCCGGGCGCGCAGGTCGCCGCGATCGCGCTGACGCTCAACGTCGCGCTCATCCTGTTCGGCTGGCGGCGCTACGTCGATCTCCAGCACGAGACCGAGCGCCGTCTCGACGGCGAGCGCCGGGCCGCGATCGCCGCGTCGACGGATCCCGTGACGGGGCTACTCAACCGCAAGGGCTTTGCCGACTGCACGGAAACGCTGCGCCAAAAGGGGGCGGAGGAAGGGGCATCGCTGCTGATCGTCTCGCTCCAGCTGCATCGCTTCCGCTCGGTCTACGACCGCCACGGCTATGACATCGGCGATGCTCTGCTTCGCGGGGTCTCGGTGACGGTCCTCGAGCAGGCGGGTGAGGGCACCATCGTCGCCCGCATGGGAGGGGACGAATTCGCCCTCGCGACGGTCCAGGCCGACGACGACCGCGAGGCGCTCGAAAAGCGGATCGAGGCGATGCTCCGGTCAGTGACCCGCCCGTTCGAGATCGAGGGCAAGATGATCCAGGTCGGGGCCTTCGCCGGAATGGCGTCCGCTCCCGCCGTTGACGTAAAAGTCCCGGACCTTCTCCGCCGCGCCGACATCGCGCTCGATCATGCGAAAACGGGCCGCACCGTGCGGCCGATCTGGTTCGACGCGGCGATGGAACGGGCCCTCTTGGCCCACGGCGAAATAGAGCAGGGTATCCGCTTCGGCCTCGAGCATGAGCAGTTCCTGCCCTTCTTCGAGCCGCAGGTTGACCTGCGCACTGGTGAGATCGTCGGCTTCGAGGTTTTGGCCCGCTGGCGTCACCCGCTCGCCGGGATCATTCCGCCCGACCGGTTCATTCCGATCGCCGAGGAAATCGGGGTGATCGACCGGCTGTCTGAGCAGGTGATCCGCTCTGCGCTCATTGCGACGCGCGACTGGGATCCGGCGATCAAGATTTCAGTCAACATCTCGCCGGCTCAATTCTCGGACGGCTGGCTGGCCGAGCGGATCGTTCGGATCCTCACCGAGACGAGCTTCCCGGCTGAGCGACTGGTGATCGAGATAACCGAAAGCTCGCTGTTCGGCGACATCGACCTGGCGCGGAACATCATCACCAGCCTGAAGAACCAGGGGATCAAGCTCGCACTCGACGATTTCGGGACCGGCTTTTCGTCGCTGTCGCACCTGCGCTCGCTGCCGTTCGACCTGATCAAGATCGACCGGTCGTTCGTCACCAACATCCACGAGAGCGGACAGAGCGCGGCGATCGTCCGCGCCGTCGCGACCCTGGCGGATGCGCTCGAAGTGCCGATCCTCGTCGAGGGGATCGAGAACGAGGCCGCGCATGCCGCGGTGCTCGCGATCGGCTGTTCGACCGCCCAGGGCTGGTACTTCGGAAAGCCGATGGCCGCGGACCAGGCGGTTCAGTTGATCGGCCGCCGTTCGGAGGCGGCCTCGGCGTCGAAGTCCAAGATTCCGTCGCGCGCGGCGTGACCTTCCAATTTCAACTGTTAGTGGACGTCCCGTTTCGAAACGGCGGGAGCGCGCGTCCGTGCGGGGGCGTTGTAAGCATGGTTAAAAGCATCTTAAGAAGTGCCCATGCGAATGTTGCGTCCTGCGATTGCAATCGACCCGCGCCTCTTCGGAAGGCGCTTCCCCGGCTTCATCCTTGGTGGCAGCGAAGAGCCCGCATGGACGGTCGGCGAAGACCTCAAGCTTTTCGCGACCACCTTCGCGGTGGGCTTCCTGTTCGTCTCCGTCCTTATTTTCTAGAGTCGCAGCGCCTCTGCGCTGATCAATCACATGCCAGATGGAGCTTGTAGCCGAGCCAGGCGGCGATAACGCTCGTCACGGCGACGAGGAACAGGGTCTCCGCCACGGAGACGCCGACTAGCACCAAGCCAGTAAGCATTAGCGTCGCGACGACCATCGCGCCCGAGTTGACGATGTTGTTCGCGGCGACGGTCCGCGCCGTCTCCGACTTCGGCACCGTCGTCGTCAGGAAGGCGTAGAGCGGGACAACGAACATGCCGCCCGCAATGGCGACCCCAAGGAGGTCGAGAACAACCGCCCAACCGAGCGGATGGCGCAGGAATTCGGCCACGTCGACGAGCTGTTCCGACGGCGTCCAGTCCTTGGTCAGCACGTAGAGAAGCAGGACGAAGATGCCCATGAGCAGCGCCGAGGCGGGCGCGAAACGGGCAGAGACCTGACCCTTCAGCATGCGGTTGATCGCCACCGACCCGATCGCCACGCCGACCGAGAAGACGGAGAGGCAGAGCGTCGCGACGCTTTGATCGGCGTAGAGCGTGTTCTTCACCAGCGGAGGGAATTGCGCCGCAAGCACCGCGCCCATCGCCCAGAAGAAGCTGATTGACAGGATCGCCAGGAACAAACGTTTCACGTGCAAAGTGGCGCTGACCAGAGTGATCGAGGCCCGGACGATGTGCCAGTCCATCCCGCGATGCGGGTAGCCGGGAATTTCGGGGTCTTGCGAAGGCGGGGCAGGGGGCACGAAGCCTCCGGCGACCCGGCCGATGGCGGCGACGACCAGCACTCCGATGGCGGCGAACTCGGCATGGAAGCTGCCGTCGGGCCGCTGAAGGACGAGGAGCCCGCCAAGGATCGTGCCCGTAAGGATCCCGATATAGGTGCCGGCCTCCACCAGGCCGGTCGCGCCAAGCACCTCGTCCTTGCGCATGTGTTGCGGCAGGATCGCGTATTTGATCGGCCCGAAGAAGGTCGAGTGGACGCCCATCGCGGTGAGCGCCAAGAGCAACAGCGGAACGTTGTGCAGCAACAGGCCGGCTGCGCCGAACAGCATGATGACGATCTCCGCCGTCTTTACGATGCGGACGATCTTGGCCTTGTCGAGCGCGTCGGCGAGCTGGCCGGCGAGGGCGGACAGCAGGAAGAAGGGCAGGATGAAGAGGCCGCCCGCAATCGCACTAAACGCCGCCTCCTGCTCCGCGTCGCGGTAGATGCCGTAGATGACGAGCATCACCATCGCAGTGCGGAACAGATTGTCGTTGAACGCCCCGAGGAACTGGGTCGTGAAGATCGGCAGGAATCGCCGAGTGCGGAGAAGGTGAAGGGAGTCCTGCATCAGCTAGTGTCAGCCGATCGGCCTCAAACGCGGTTCCATTACGTTCGGCTGTAGCGGGTCTTCCGATAGGGGCAAGGAGTTAGGAGTGGCCTAAGCCGAACAGTGCAAATGTCGGCTCTGGGTGGAGAGCCGACATTTGGGTTCAATCTCCGAAAGGCGGTGGCGAGCCCTTGCGGCACATCGAGAGGAGGCCGCGTCTCGTCCGCAGGATCAGCCGGCCCTCGTCGTCAAAACCGAAACCGTCCGGGCGGGTCACGGCAAGCGTCGACATTTTTCCGCCGACGGAGATGGGCTCGCCGGGAACGAAGGGCGGCGCTTCTGCGGCGCAGGCAGGACTATTTGCGAGACGAAGGATCAGGTTCGGACCGTCCGCGCTGTATTCGGCCACGCAACCAGCATTATCGCGCATGGCGCGCTCATCCACTGCGAGCGTGATCGGTCCTTCATGATAGGCTCCGAGCAACGTGTTCCCGCATGCCTGATACTCACCCGCAAGCCTACGATCAGCGGGTGGCGGGCGCCGCAGGACCATTCCCGGGCCGCCATTGAAGATCAGCCGGTCATCCTCAAGACGATACGCGCTCGCGGCCGTCATTGCCTTGGTCATCAGCGCGTCTTCAGCAGCGTCCTCCGGCGCGCAGCCGATCGCGGTCCCCATGATTGGACCGGTGACCGCGATTCGTCCCGGCGCCGAAATTGTGAACGGCGCGCCCATGCTGTTGCAGTCGGCGAACGCGCCGATGTTTCCCATCGAGATGGACAATGTCGGAGGACGCCGTTCCGTGACCAGCGGCTGGCCGCCGATCGTCTCAATGATCCAGCGGCCGGCGAGGTCCGGGTGGCGTTCCACGGGGCGGATCAGCAGCGCGCGCATACCGTCCTTCGCCGTTAGAACCAGCTTACGATCATCTGGGCGTTCCCAACTCTCCACCTGGTCGAGAAATTCGGTCAACCTTCGTTCGCTCGCGGCTGCCGCGAAGCGATCTGCTGTCGTCGCCGACGCGCACTTGCCAATGCGGATGGCTTCTCGCCGAATTATCGTGAGCCTGTTGCCGTCGAGCCGATAAAAGGCCGGGTAACCGCCGCTGCAACCGGCCCCATGATTGAGAAAGCCGCCAGCGCTGAAATTCACCCAGCCCTTGAAGCGCTGGAAGTCTTGTTGCCCGATGCGCTCGATGGACCATTGGCCCCCAAGCGGGTCGATGCGGGCCAGAAACGTACCGTCATCCATTGGTGAGGCCGTGCTCGCACTTGACGCGACTGGCGTCAGCGCAAGTTTATCGGAAGGCTCGCAGGAAGCTGCGGCCAGCACTACGGCCAACAACAGAAAACGCCGCATGCCGCAAAAACGCTGCCAGCCTTAAGTGGCTCCGCATTCGCGAAACCAAGCACAATGCACGACAGTTTTGCCCCCGATGCGACTTCCTGTGCTGATAATGGCAGCGCTGTCTGCGTGTAGCCCGACCACCATGCCGGAGTTGCCGCCGGTTCAATCCGGACCGACGGATTATGTGGAGAATCTGCCGCCAGGCTTTAGCGCGCAGCAGGTCAATACGGACTTGGAGGCGGCTATCGTTGAGCGCTTCGGTTCGGCGGCGCTCAAGCGAGCTTCAATGGCCGAGGCATATGTTCTGAGCCGGCATTATCAAGGACTCCCACGACCTTTGGGTCCGGGAGAGACTACGCCGCTTCCCATTGCGGCCGCTCTCATCCTCGAGCGGGGTGTTTGGTATCGCGCCGCAGTTGGAGGCTCTTTCATTCCCCTTACGGCGGACCAGCAGCAGCAATGGCTTGCGGTGTTGGCGGACACTGGCCCGTGGGCCGAGCCGACGTACGCTCATCCTACCTGCACTGACGCAGGTGCCACCTACCTGATCGTTTCCCTGCCAAGCCGACCTTTCCTCCTCAGGGCGGCCAACTGCGCGACACCAAAGTCCGAGCGGCTCGGGCTGGCGGCCATCAACCTGTAGGTCCGGTCGGGAGCAGGTGCACGTAGCGCCACTCGACACTTGGCCGTTGCACCAGAATGGGACGCGCTGACTGGCCGTGTTGCCGATCACGGTCTCACGGCAGAACTTGGCGGCATCACTGGCCGTGTTGTGTACATGGCTGAGTGTAGGGGGGATGGGGACCGGAACTCCACCCGCCTCTCCCCCCGCCCAGCTCCTCGGTCGAGGGAGGTTTCGAGGTGAACGCGATCATGTCCGTGGCGATAACCGCAAACGAGGTGCGCCGCTGGGCGCGACAGGCAGCGGCGCGGCAGGCGGCCACCGAGCTCGAAGGCGTGCCGATGACTGGAGCGGGCGGAGAGCGGAGGTTACGTCGTGATCGTGTGTCCGGCTTTCGCGTGGTGAAGGATCCTTACTCTGGGGTAGGGCGGCCTCCGCGAGCTTAGCTTCTCGCGCACCTTTTGCTCGTCTTCAGCTTTGCGTAGAGCGGTCGCGCATGCTGACGCTGCCGAACCTCCTGACACTCTCGCGCATCCTGGCGGTTCCGCTGCTCGTGTTCCTGCTGTGGAAGCCTGCTCCGTACGATTACCTTATTACCTTCGTGCTCTACTGCCTGGTCGGGATCACCGACTATTTCGACGGCTATCTGGCGCGCGCTCAGGGGCAGATCTCAAAGCTCGGGCAGTTCCTCGACCCGATCGCGGACAAGATCATGGTCGCCGCCGTGCTCGTCATGCTGATGGCCAGCCGCAAGGCCGATGGCGATGTTCCGATCATCCAGGACTGGAGCGTCATTCCCGCGCTGATCATCCTCCTGCGCGAAATCATGGTCTCGGGCCTGCGGGAGTTCCTCGCCGAGCTGAAGGTGCTCGTGCCGGTCAGCTCGCTCGCCAAATGGAAGACGACATTACAGCTGGTCGCTCTTGGGGCGCTCATCCTCGGTGGCGCTTTTCCATCGCAGCAGTGGATTCACTTTACTGGGCTCGCGAGCCTGTGGGCGGCCGCGGCGCTGACCCTGATCACCGGTTGGGACTATCTGCGCGTCGGCCTCAAGCATATGGATTGAGAGCGGCAAAGCACTAATCGATTTTGCAAGTCTTACTGAGCAAGTTTAATCGTTTCCGTCGCTTCTCCGCTGAGCCTAGGACAGGCTCGACATTCTTTCGAGGAGAGGCAGAACATGGACGCGAAAACTGGTGAGATGGGTGGCGGCTCGGGTTGCCCGGTGGACCGTCCAAGCACCGTGCGCTCGCTGCTCGGCCGGCAGAACCGCGACTGGTGGCCCGACACTCTCCCCCTCGAGATCCTGCACCAGGGCGGCGTCTCCCCAGATCCGATGGGCGAGGACTTCAATTATGCCGAAGAGTTCAAGAAGCTCGACTATCAGGCGCTGAAGAACGACCTGAAGGCCATGATGACAGCCAGCCAGCCGTGGTGGCCGGCCGACTATGGGCACTACGGGCCGTTCATGATCCGCATGGCGTGGCACGCCGCGGGCACCTATCGCACGGCGGACGGGCGCGGCGGCGCCAACAGTGGGCAGCAGCGCTTCGCCCCGCTCAACAGCTGGCCTGACAACGGCAATCTCGACAAGGCGCGGCGCCTGCTTTGGCCGATCAAGCAGAAGTACGGGAAGAACATCAGCTGGGCCGACCTCTTCATCCTCGCCGGCAATGTAGCGATCGAGGACATGGGCGGCCCGATCTTCGGCTTCGGCGGCGGCCGTCCGGACGTGTTCGAGCCGGAGCGCGACATTTACTGGGGCGCCGAGGAGAAATGGGTCAGCGAAGGCGCTGAAACGCGGCATCAGCCGGACCGTGAGATGGAGCTGGAGCATCCGCTAGCGGCGATCCAGATGGGCCTCATCTACGTCAATCCGGAGGGACCGGGCGGCGTTCCCGATCCGCTGCAGTCCGCACGCGACATCAAGATCACGTTCGAGCGCATGGCGATGAACCATGAGGAGACGGTGGCGCTGACCGCCGGCGGCCATACCTTTGGCAAGGCGCACGGCGCGGGCGATCCGAGCCTTGTCGACGCGGCTCCCGAAGGTGCCGACATTGCGCTTCAGGGCCTCGGTTGGGCGAGCGCTCACGAAAGCGGATTCGGTGAGCACACCATCACCAGCGGCATCGAAGGATCATGGGTGAACACACCGACGCAATGGTCGGAGAATTATTTCCGGCTGCTGCTCGACTATGAATATGAACTGGTAACGAGCCCGGCGGGCGCCAAGCAGTGGCAGCCGATCAACCAGAAGCCGGAGGACATGGCTCCGGCGGCGCATGACCCGTCGAAGCGCGTGCCGACGATGATGACGACCGCCGACATGGCTCTTCGCGAGGACCCAGAGTTCCGCAAGATCTCGGAGAAGTTCCGCAACGACCATGAGGCGTTCAAGGACGCCTTCGCGCGAGCCTGGTTCAAGCTCACGCATCGCGATATGGGACCGAAGATCCGGTACCTCGGGCCTGAAGTCCCGGCTGAGGATCTGATCTGGCAGGACCCGGTGCCGGCGGGCACCACACCTTCGGACGGCGACGTCTCCGCCTTCAAGTCGAAGATCCTCGATGCGGGCTTCAGTATCGGCCAGCTGGTGAAGACTGCCTGGGCGTCCGCGTCGACCTATCGACGGTCCGACCATCGCGGCGGGGCCAACGGCGCCCGCATCCGCCTCGCTCCGCAGAAGGACTGGGCGGCCAACGAGCCGGAAGAGCTGGGCAGGGTGCTCGCCAAGATCGACGAGCTGCGCGGCGGCCTGTCGATGGCGGACGCGATCGTCCTCGCCGGGACGGCGGCGATCGAGAAGGCGGCGAGGGACGCCGGCTTCAACGTCACCGTCCCGTTCGTCGGCGGTCGCGGCGATGCGACGCAGGAATGGACGGACGTCGAAAGCTTCAACGTCATGGAGCCTGCGGCGGACGGCTTCCGCAACTACCTCAAGACCAAGCACAGCGTGCGGACCGAGGAGCTGCTGCTCGACAAGGCCTCGTTGCTTGGCCTGTCGGTGCCAGAGATGACGGTGCTGCTGGGCGGCCTGCGGGTTCTCGGCGCCAACTACAAGGACCGGCCGGAGGGCGTGTTCACCAATCGGAAGGGACAGCTGACGAACGACTTCTTCGTCAATCTGCTCGACAATGACACCTTCTGGGAGGTGATCGACACGAGCGGGGACGAGGATTTCATCGGCTACGACCGGGGCGGCCGGCAGGAGAAGTGGCGCGCGACGCGCACGGACCTGATCTTCGGTTCGAATAGCCAGCTCCGCGCGACGGCCGAGGTCTATGCCGAGCGTGGCAACGAGGAGAAGTTCGTCCGCGACTTCATCAAGGCCTGGACCAAGGTGATGAACGCCGACCGCTTCGACGTTCCGCAAAAGTCGGACAGCGTCGAGCCAGTGGGTATCGCCGAGCCAGCGCTGGCGAAGTAGGTCCCTTCAGTTGCTGCGGCGGGCCTGTCGCCACTCCCCTTCCCCAAGGCCCGCCGCAGTTTCGCAACTGGCCGCCAGGCCGGGGATGATCTCGCCCGCAATTTGACGGAGCGTGTCGGCAAGCAGCCGGAACTCCTCCTCGCGCGGGCTGGAGCGCCTCCAGACGAGCGCGACGCTGCGAAATCCGTGATCCGACTTGAGCGGCCGGGCATCGACGGCAGTCCCTTCGAGAATGCCCGCCTCGATCGCCATTCCGGGCACGAAGGTAAGTCCGAGGCCGTTGTCGACCATCTGCACCAAGGTGTGCAGCGACGTCCCCATCATCGTCGCTTCGGCGCGGAGCTCGGGCCGATTGCAGGCGGACAAGGCATGGTCCTTCAGGCAGTGCCCGTCCTCGAGCATCAGCAACCGGTTCTCGTCGATTGCGCCCGGATCGACATTGGCCTCGGGCGGAGCCTCGCCCCGCGGGAAGGCGACGAACAGGCGGTCGTCGAACAAGGGCGCCTTGTCCACGTCGCCGCAGGCGTAGGGCATGGCAAGCAGGACGCAGTCGAGCTGGCCGCGATGGAGCGCGTCGCAGGCCGCCTGGCTGGTTTCCTCGCGCAGGAAGAGCTTCAGGTTTGGCCACTGCTCGCGCAGCCGCGGAAGCATTGCTGGGAGCAGGAAGGGCGCGATCGTCGGGATCACCCCGAGCCTCAATTCCCCATGCAGCGGCTTGCCTTCCGCGCGCGCCATGTCGGTCAGCTCCTCGGCTTCGCGGAGCACCCGAAGCGCCTTGGCAGCAATCTTCTCACCGAGCGGAGTGAAGCGGACGACGCGGCGCGTGCGCTCGACGAGGACCACGCCGAGCAGGTTCTCGATCTCCCTCAGGCCGGCGGAAAGCGTGGACTGGGTGACGAAGCAGGCTTCGGCTGCCCGTCCGAAATGGCCGTGCTGGCGAAGGGCGACAAGATACTGAAGCTGCTTGATCGTCGGAAAATGCGTAATCATCGAAGGTTCCAATCAATCCGGCCGTTATAAGCGACCCGATCGATTGAGAACAGCGGCTTGCGCTATTTTGCCGGAATCTGTCCCAGCTGCTTCATGATCGTGAGGTTGTCGTAGGTCGACCATTCCTCGACGATCTTCCCGTCGGCGAAGCGGAAGAAGCTCATGCCGTCGACAGCGACCTTTTTTCCTTCTCCGGGGAAGCCGGGGACCTTTGCAGTGTTAGTGCCGACGGCGCTCCAGTGAAGCGAGACCAGGTCGCCCTCGGCAATGATACGGTCGACGCTGACCTTGAGGTCGGGGAAGGCTGCGCGAAGCTGTCTGCCGGACGCTTCGTCCTCGGCGAGCGTATAGTCGCGGCCGAAGCCGTGGGCGACGAAGCCGGGGCCATAAAGCTCGGGCTGAATGTCGAAGCGGCCCTGGCCCATCTTTTCCAGGATGACGCGGCTGGCCGTTACCTTGTTCTCGGCCGGACCTGCGTTCACCGCAGCCGGAAGGACGAGCAGCGCCGCGGCGAAAATCGCAGACATTCTAAGCATGTCCACCTCCCATATTGAGAGAAGCGAATTCTAATCGATCAGGTCAGCGCGCGGTAGAGCGCGTAGGTGCTTGTCGCGGTGAGGACGGCGCCGACGAAGGTGAGCAGAAGGTCCGCATTGACCCTTTTGGCGATCATCGCCCCGAAAGGCGCCGCCAGCACTCCGCCGATCAACAGCCCCAGGGTCGCAATCGTAAAGGCTTCCCAACCCAAAGCGGCAATGAACGTCGCGGAGATGGTCACGGTGAGGAAGAATTCCGCGGTGTTGACCGTGCCGATCGTCTTGCGCGGATTGCTCCCCTGGACGAGTAGATTCGAGGTGACGATCGGTCCCCAGCCGCCGCCGCCCGCGGCGTCGAGAAAACCGCCGGCCAGCCCAAGAGGGGAGACGACCTTCGGTCTCTTCTCCGTGTGGCGATGCATGACGCCGCGATAGAACAGATAGACGCCGAGAACGGTCAGGTAGGTGAGAACGAACGGCCGCGCAGTTTCCGCGCTGATCTGGGTGAGCACGTAGGCGCCGAGGACGCCGCCGATCACGCCCGGGATGACGATCCTGAAGAAAAGTGGCCAATCGACGTTTCGATGGGCGACATGGCTGATACCGGAGACGGCGGTCGTGAACGTCTCTGCCGTGTGGACTCCGGCCGAGGCGGCGGCTGGAGGAACGCCGACGCTGATGAGGACGGTGCTGGAAATCACGCCGAATGCCATGCCGAGCGCGCCGTCGACCAGTTGCGCGGTGAAGCCGATCAAAGCGAAGATGAGGAGCGCTGAAGGATCAGCGAAAATCGTGTCGAGGATAGGTACCTCCTCCCCTTCGGGTCGCGCGCATTTGCCTAAGTGTCGAAGTGTCCGCAAGCGGATGTTGCAGCGCCGCAACTCGGTCCGGCTTTCAATTAAGGCGTGTCGCACTTAAATTGTTGTCGTGGTGGAAGAGACGAAACAGTCGCCCGAAGGCCTTGTGGCCTATCTGGAATCGGTGAAGGCCCGCGACCCCGCGGCCAGGTCGCGTTGGGAGGTGATCCTCTATCCGGGGGTCATCGCGCTCGGATTTCATCGCCTCGGCCATTGGCTGTGGGAGGGAGAACTCTATTTCCCCGCAAGGCTGGTGAACCACATTGCACGTTTCCTGACGGCAATCGACATCCATCCCGGCGCGAAGATCGGCCGCAACTTCTTCATCGACCATGGCTTCACCGTCATCGGCGAAACCGCCGAGATCGGCGACGACGTCACCATCTATCAGAGCGTCACGCTCGGCGGCACGAACCCGTCGACGGGCGAAGGCGGGAAGCGGCACCCGACGATCCGCGACGGCGTGGTCATCGGTTCGGGCGCTCAGGTGCTCGGGCCCATCGAGGTCGGGCCCGGGGCCAAGATCGGCGCCAATTCCGTCGTCACCAAGGACGTGCCGGCGGGCGCGACGGTCGTCGGGATTCCAGCGCGGCCGGTGCCGGTCGATACGGTCCACTACAGCCCTGGCTTCGTGGCTTACGGCACGCCCTGCGGAGAGGATTGCGATCCCTCGCGAGCACGCCTCAACGAGCTCGAGGACGAGATTGCCGAGCTGCGGAAGGAGGTCGCGGCGCTCAAGGCCCAGAAGGCGGCAGACCGGCAGCCCGCGCCCAAGGTGAAAAGCGCTTGAGCGTCATCGCGCCGTTCCCGCACCCAAGGGACCGGCGCCCAATTGCCTCGTTCGACCGTCTGGAGATCAAGCGGATCCTCGACCTTTACGGCCGGATGGTTGCGGCCGGTCACTGGCGCGATTACGCGATCAGCATCAATCCCGACGTCGCGGTGTTCGCGGCGTTCCGGCGCTCATCCGAGCGGCCCGAGATCCGCATAGAGAAACGCCCCGCGCTTCGGCTGAAGCAGGGGGCGTTCGCATTGGTCAGTGAGCATGGGCTGGTGCTAAAGCGGGGCCAGGAGCTTCACGGCATCCTTGCCCCGCTTGAGCGCCGCCTCATGCGGCTGGTTGAGGAGTAGGCGCCGCCCGGTCCACCAGCGGCAGCCGCTCGCGCAAACCTTCCGGAAGCGGCCGGACCACCATGACCCGGGCCTGATGCCAGAAGGCCGAGAGCATCAGCAGGGCGGAACCGATCACGAGAGCGGTGAGCGCCACGTTCAGCTCGACCGCTCCGAACTGCTCGAACAATTTGTTGAGCGCGTACAGCACGTACGCCAGCGCCGAGACGAGCAGAGCGCGGCGGTCGATCGCAAGCGCGGTGAGGCCGATCGCGACGTAGAGCAGGATCACGATCAGCCCTTCGCCTACGGTCGCAGTGCCGTCGTTCAGCCCAAGCAGTGTGAAGACGGGGTGCACGATCATTGGCGCCGCAAGCAGGTGAAGCCAGAAGGCGACGTCGGAGCGGCGGG
>DASUVP010000012.1:0-7113 GCA_036378895.1 Sphingomicrobium sp. | reverse complement strand
ACGGAAGCCAGCACCATACCCGCAAGGCGGCGGGTGCGGCCGTGGTTGAACTTGAGCATCATCAATCTCCCCTTCAGTTCATCGATTGCGGTGAGAGCGCAGAGCGAGCGGGGCACGGGCCGCGACGCGCAGCGGAGGATCGTCGCGGCGTAGGCCGGTGCGGCTCCGGCTCCGGCTTCCGCGAGCAGGCTGGCATCGCACGCAGCCTCCATGTCCCGGCGAAAAGCGCCGAGCGCGAGGTGCGCGAGAGGATTGAACCACAGCAGCGACACAAGCAGTAGAGCACCCGCGCTCGCCCAGATGTCGCCTCGACGGTGGTGAAGCTGCTCGTGCCACAAAGCGAAGCGCTGCTGGTCAGGGCTGAGGTGATCCTGGAAGTCGCTCGGCACGAGGATCAGCGGATGGACGAGGCCGGTCGCCATCGGGCCGTCGATGCGGTCGCTAGCAACCACGTCGTAGGGCACTCCGGGACCGTCCAGTGTCCGACCGTTCTCGAGAGCATCGCCCAGGAACCGCTGATGCCGCCACCAGTGCACCGTCAGGAATGATGCGGCTCCACCCAGCCAAATGGCGGTCAGCGAAAGGGTCACGGACGGTCCGCTACCCGCGGAAGCGGCACTGCTGATCAGCACATAGTCCGCCGAGCCCGCGAGCGACGGCGTCGGGACCGGCATCGCTGGAAAGTTGAGCTGCGGCGTGATCGCGCGGACCGCCGGCGCCAGCCACAGCGCATATGCGGCGCGTGCCCCGAACGCAGCCGCGAACGGACGGCGAATGAGCAGAACTGCGCCGATCAACAGAGAAACGGCAATCGCCGTGTCTACCGCCCAGCCGATCATTTCTTTAGGCTCCGGACGATCTTCTCGAGATCGGCGATGTCCTGCTCGTCCAGCTCCTGCTGCTCGGCGAGCTGGGCGACCAGCGGCGAGACTCGGCCACCGAACAGGCGATCGATCAAGCCACGCGCCTGGCTTGCGGCGACATCGTCACGCTCGATCGCCGGCGCATATAGAAATTTGCGGCCTTGGAGCTCCGCGGTCAGCGCGCCTTTCGCGACGAGGCGTGAGAGGAGCGTCTTTACGGTGGTGATCGTCCACCCGCGGTCGTTCGGCACGCGGTCGGCAATCTCGGTCGCGCCCAAGGGCGATTCGTCCCACAGGAGCTGCAGCAGGTGCATCTCAGCTTCGCTGATTTTCGGTTGCTTCGCCATATGACTACGTTTGTAGTCAATGAGCTGAACGGCGAATGAATATTACTCGGCCGGAACCCCGACCATCGCCGTCCCCGCCCGCGCCGGCGCCTGCACCAGTCGCTGCGACCTTGCGTTGAACGCCTTGCGGTAAATCTGGCCGAACAGCGCATGCATGCTGCGATCCCAGCTGTATTGCCGCGCTTCGGCCTGCGCGATCTCGCTCATTCGGCCACGGTCGGCATTCCACACGGAGAGGATGTTCGCCGCCATCGCATCGGAATCGTCGACCGGACCGAGCCGCCCGATCGCGTCGGTCACCCGATCCACCATCGCACCGGCGGCGACGCCGACCACCGGCAGGCCAGACGCCTGGGCCTCGACGATCGAAACGCCGAAAGTTTCGTCGGCCATGCCCGAAACGTAGAGGTCGGCGCTCGCGAGCCAGCGCGCGAGTTGCTGGCGGTCGCGGACGAAGCCGGGCGTGTGGATCCGGGGATCCTTGAGCGCGGCAATTTCGTCGCGCAACGGGCCCTCACCCAGCAGGACGAGGCGCGGGCCGAGCTCTTGTGGAAGCTTGCGGAACGCTTCGGCGACGATGTGAGGCTTCTTCTCGACGTCGAGCCTTCCGACATAAATCAGGAGCGGCTGGCCATCGGCTACTCCAAGCGACCGGCGGAGCCGCTCGTCGCGCCGCGATGGCCCGAAGTCGCCAAGCTCCACGCCGAGCGGGACGATGCCGACATCCTCGACGCCGTAGGACCGAAGCTTGGTCGCCCCGCCATTCTCGCTCAGCGCGAAAACTGCGTCGAACCGGCGGTAGAGGTTGCCGCAATAGCGATAGCAGATGCGGCCCGCCGCTCCGGCCAGCGTGCCGCCCATCACCTTCGAGAATGGCCGCTCAACGTAGACGGTCGGGAAGTCGGTGAAATAGCCGCCGACGAGCGCCGTCTCGGGGAAACGCTTGCGATGAGCAAGCGCCGCCCAGGGCAGGTTATAACTGTCCTGGCATTCGATCAGGTCGGGCGCGAACCGTTCCAGAAGCTCTCGAACGGCGCCGTTGCGCAGCATCAGCCGGTAATGGGGGCTTCCCGGCACGCGCGGCGAGCGGACGGTCGCCGTGATCGCCCGGCCCTCCTCGGTGACCGTGTCTTCCGGTCCGGGGACGATGAGCAGGTGACGGTGCGGCGTCCGGTCGAGGATGTGGTTCCTCTTGTGGCGCAAATAGGTCCCGACTCCGCCGCCGACATCCGACCAGCTCTGCGTCAGGTCACAGATGAGGCGCTCAGCCGCAGCGGGGCTGGTCATGTCGGGGTCGTCGCGGCTCATGCGAAGGCCCAACCCCGTTGAGGCAACAAAGTGCCATCAGCCGTTTTCCGGCAAATCTGTCGGCACTTTTTACACATCCGTTCGCTTGCTTTCCGCCTCGGCCAAAGAAAAGCGCTGTTTTCAGCCGTTTCTTCAAACTGGCACGCCCATTGCTACATTATGAGCGTCCACTTGGTCCCACGCCAACGAAAGGGACGGTGCAGCGGTTATTCTGGTCCCGCTCCACCGTCCCTTTTAGTATCTGGACGTCAGCTCGCGTCCGCGCCGACGAGCTGCTGAAGCTCCCCGCTCTTGAACATTTCCATCATGATGTCGGACCCTCCGACGAATTCACCCTTCACATAGAGCTGCGGGATCGTCGGCCAGTCCGAATATTCCTTGATGCCCTGACGGATCTCCGGGTCCTGGAGCACATCGACGGTTTCGAACGGCGTCTCCAGATGTTCGAGGATAGTCACCGCCCGGCTCGAAAAGCCGCACTGCGGGAACAGGGGCGTGCCCTTCATGAACAGCACGACTGCATTGGACTTCACGATCTCGTCGATGCGGTTCTTTGCATCGCTCATTGTCACTCTCCTGTCGGCTCTGCGGTCTCGAGCTGCAGAGCGTGCAATTCTCCGCCCATCCGGCCGCCCAGCGCCGCATAGACGCGCTGGTGCTGCTTCACACGGGGCATTCCGGCGAAGCTCGCGCTCACGACCCTCGCGGCATAATGGTCGCCATCTCCGGCGAGGTCGCGGATCGTCACCTCGGCGTCGGGTATCGCCTCGCAGATGAGCCGCTCGATCTCGCTTGCGGCCATGGGCATCTTACTGCCCCTGCGCCTCGATCAGCTGGCGCTTCGCTTCAGCCGTCTTGTGCTCCAGCGTCTGGCGGATTTCCGCGTCGCTGGTCTCGATGCCGGCCGAGGTCAGGTCGCCGAGCACCTTGCGGATGACGTCCTCGTCGCCCGCTTCCTCGAAGTCTGCGCGGACGACGTCCTTCGCATAGGAGACGGTTTCCTCTTCAGAGAGGCCCATCTTCCGCGCTGCCCATTCGCCGAGCAGGCGGTTGCGGCGCGCGATCATCCGGAATTTCATTTCCTCGTCGTGCGCGAACTTGCTTTCGAATGCGCGCTCCCGATCGTTGAACTGGGTCATCGTGATCCCTTGCTTGTTTGCAGCGCGAAATAGGGGCGGACGGGCTTGGCGTCCAGCATGGCGCTCGGCGACTTAGTCATCGTCGTTCTGCCACTCGGACAGCTCGTCTACAGGACGCGGCAGACGACCCTCCAGCCATTTGGCGACCGTGGCCGGGTCCATCGCGACTGGAGCCTCGATCACCCAGCTCAGAAAGTCGTGAGGACCACCGTTCATGTAAGGTGGGGGCGAAACCGGCTTGAACACGGTCGGAAGTGGCTCTTCGATAGAGAGATAATTGAGGACGTGGCCGAGTTCCTGGACGACGTTCCAGGCGAGGGGATGATCGATGTCGACTCCGAACTTGACCCACCAACCCCCTTCAAACTCTCCGCTTCCGAAGATGTTTGAGGCGCCGATGGCCGGAACGCGCCCGAGATAGTCGGTAAGCGGCAGGAACTGAGGCGGGTGTTCCACGATCAGTCCAGGGTCACGACGAGTTTGCCCACCACGCGTCGCTCGGCCATCGCGCGGATCGCCTCGCCGGCGCGCTCGAGCGGATAGGTGCCGCTGATCTTCGGCGAGATCATTCCCTGCCGCCACAGCCTGAACAATGTGTCGACGTGTGCGGCATTCGCCTTCGGGTCGCGCGCAGCGAACGCACCCCAAAAGACGCCGCACACATCGCAGCTCTTCAGCAGGGTGAGGTTAAGTGGAAGCCTGGCGATTCCAGCCGGGAAGCCCACGACCAGGAAGCGCCCTTCCCATGCGATACTTCGAAGCGCCGCCTCGGTGTAGTCGCCGCCAACCGGGTCGAAGATCACATCCGCCCCGGCCGGGCCGGCCGCGTCCTTGAACTGCTGGGCGAGCGCTTTCTGGCCGTCACGCTCGAACGGTCCCTGAGGATAGACGATCGCCTCCTCGGCGCCCGCATCTCGAGCGGCCTGCGCCTTCTTTTCGGAAGACACGGCCGCGATCACGCGCGCTTCGCACGCCTTGCCGAGCTCGACGGCGGCTAGGCCGACGCCTCCCGCGGCGCCCAGCACGAGAAGGGTCTGCCCGGCCTGAAGCTTTCCCCGGTCGAGCAAAGCGTGGATGGAAGTAGCGTAGGTCAGCAGCAGCGCCGCGCCTTCCTCGAAGCTACGCTCCTCAGGCAGGCGGAATGCGGACTTCGCCGGGATCACGACCTTCTCGGCAAGCCCGCCGAAGCCAGTGACCGCGATCACGCGATCGCCGGCGCTCCAGCCGTCGACGCCAACTCCTACGGCCTCGATCTCACCGGCGATCTCGCCTCCAGGCGCGAAAGGCCGCGGCGGCTTGAGCTGATATTTGTCCTCGATGATCAGGATGTCGGGATAGTTGATCGCCGCGGCGCGAACTCGAACAAGCAGTTGGCCCGGGCCGGGCTGCGGATCCGAAACCTCCTCCAGCCTGAGAGTGTCGGGCCCGCCCGGCTCATGGCTGAGGAGCGCGCGCACCTATTCGGCCGCTTTCGGGAAAGGCGGAAGAAGAGCGACGTCGCGATCGTCGTGCTGGATGACGATCTTCGCGCCCGTGTCCTTAGCGATCTTCTCCATCCGTTCCATCGACTGGAGCGACTGGTTCCGGTCCGTGTTGAACGTCGGGACCGCCTTCAGCTCGTACGCTTCCCGTGCGTGCACCGTGTCCCCGCTGATGAGCACCGGCCCGGACTTCAGCTTCACCAGGAGCCCGTAATGACCGGGCGTGTGTCCCGGCAGGAATAAAGCGATGACGTTCCCGTCACCGAAGACGTCATAGTCTCCGACCAGCGGGGTGATCGGCTTGTTGGCACCTCGCCAGGCGGCAAAGGGGTCGTCTTCCTTGCGGGCGGCGCCATCGAAATCGGGCTTGCCGACGAGAAGCGGCTTGTTCACGAACTCGGGCAGCTGGCCGACGTGGTCGGCATGGTTGTGGCTGATCCCGACCACGTTCACATCGTCAGGCTTCAATCCGAGCACCGCCAGTTGCTCCGGCACCGTCTTGTCAACCGACAGGACCATGCCTTCGAAGTCCTGCTTCTTGCCCTTGAGCGCCGCCGAAAGGCCCGTGTCCCAGAGGAGCCGGCGGCCATTGTGCGTGACCAGGTAGCAGCTGTTCGTCAGGTGCCTGTGGCCCCGGGGATAAGCTTCCCGGTCGGAGAAGATCTTCGTGAAATTGGCGACATCCACGCTGCCGCAGTCGATCCGGACGATGCTGGTAGTCCCGGTTGCCGGCGCAAGCAGATCCACGGGGCGCTGCTCAGCCGGGGCGCCGGCGTTCGGCGCCGCCTCATTCTGCGCTTGAGGATCGGCCGTTCCACAAGCCGAAGTCGCAAAAGAGGCCGCTGCAAGCAGGCCGACAACCAGTTTTCGCATCGCACTCCCCGTTGTTGAGGTCACTCCACGTAATTCGCCGTGGTCTTCTCGCGGATTTCCTCGCGCGTCACGCCGGGCGCCAGTTCGATCAGCTTGAACGGGCTCTCGTGATCCGGCCGCTGGAACACGGCGAGGTCGGTGATGATCATGTCGATCACGTTCTTACCGGTGAGCGGAAGCGTGCAGTGCGGGATGAACTTCGGATCGCCGTTCTTCGAGGTGTGCTCCATGACGACGATGATCTTCTTGACGCCGGCGACGAGGTCCATGGCGCCGCCCATGCCCTTGATCATCTTCCCCGGGATCATCCAGTTGGCGATGTCGCCCCCTTGGCTGATCTCCATGGCGCCGAGCACGGCGAGGTCGATATGGCCGCCGCGGATCATCCCGAAGCTGGTCGCGCTGTCGAAATAGCTGGTCTGCGGAAGCTCGCTGACGGTTTGCTTGCCGGCGTTGATCAGGTCGGGATCGACCTCGTCGTCAAAGGGGAACGGGCCGATTCCGAGCATGCCGTTCTCGCTCTGCAGCGTGACGGTCATGCCTTCCGGGATGTTGTTCGCAACCAGCGTCGGGATTCCGATGCCGAGGTTGACGTAATAGCCGTCGCGCAGCTCGCGAGCCGCGCGTGCAGCCATCTGGTCGCGGGTCCAGCCCTTGGTCTCAACCGCCGTCGCCATCATGCCGCCTCCCGCTGCCGCACCGTGCGGAACTCGATCTTCTTGTCGTAGGGCGCGCCGAGGATCATCCGCTTCACGAAGATAGATGGCAGATGGATGCAATCCGGATCGAGTGAGCCGACCGGCACGATCTCCTCGACCTCCGCCACGCAGACCTTTCCGCAGGTGGCCGCGGGCTGGTTGAAGTTGCGCGAGGTCTTGCGGAAAATGAGGTTGCCGCTCTCGTCTGCCTTCCAGCCCTTGATGACGCTCAGGTCGGCGCGGATGCCGCGCTCCAGAACATATTCCTCGCCGTCGAAGACCTTGGTCTCCTTGCCTTCGGCAACCTGGGTTCCGACGCCGGTCTTGGTGTAGAACCCGGGAATGCCGGCACCCCCGGCGCGCATCCGCTCGGCGAGCGTCCCCTGGGGGCAGAACTCGACCTC
>DASUVP010000011.1:0-14122 GCA_036378895.1 Sphingomicrobium sp. | reverse complement strand
TGACCCTGCCCGAGCAGCTCGGCGAGATTCCGGCCTCGTTCAAAGGCTACGTCTGGGTGGACGACATCTGGACGGTGGGGCCGGCGCTTCGCCCCAACCGCGATATCCGGACCGAGGCGGAGCAGGTGGCCGCGGAGGCGGGGTTGAAGCGGCGCCGAGAGGCCATGAAATAGCGGCGGTTTGCATTCCTTAACTCCGCCGCTAGAGCCGCGCGCAATGGCCGACGCCCCCGACACGACCGAGACCAAGCGCGATTACCGCCCGACCGTCTTCCTGCCGAAGACCGACTTTCCGATGAAGGCCGGCCTGCCGCAGAAGGAGCCGGTGATTGCCGCGCGCTGGAAGGAAGAGGACCTCTACGGCCAGATCCGCAAGGCGCGCGCGGGGCGTGAAAAGTTCATCTTCCACGACGGCCCGCCCTACGCGAACGGCGACATCCATATCGGGCACACGCTCAACAAGACGCTGAAGGACATGGTCGTTCGCACCCAGACTTTGCTGGGCAAGGACGCGCCCTACGTGCCCGGCTGGGACTGCCACGGCCTTCCGATCGAATGGAAGATCGAGGAGCAGTACCGCAAGAAGAAGCTCAACAAGGACGAGGTCCCGCCGAAGGAATTCCGCGCCGAGTGCCGCGCCTATGCGCAGCATTGGGTGAACGTTCAGCGCGAGCAGTTCCAGCGGCTCGGCATCACCGGCGACTGGGACAATCCGTACCTGACGATGGACTTCCAGGCGGAGGCAGTCATCGTCTCCGAGCTGTTCAAGTTCGCCGAGACCGGGCAGGTCTATCGCGGCGCCAAGCCGGTCATGTGGTCGCCGGTCGAGAAGACCGCGCTGGCCGAGGCCGAGATCGAATATGAGGACATCGTCTCGACGCAGATCGATGTGGCGTTCGAGATTGTTGAGAGTCCGATCCCGGAGCTGGTCGGCGCGCAAGCGGTGGTGTGGACGACCACGCCTTGGACGATCCCGGTCAACCAGGCGATCGCTTACGGGCCGGACGTTGCATACTACCTTCTCAAGGCGAATGACGGCCGAGACTATCTCGTGGCATTCGACTTGGTCGAAGCCTTCATCAAGCGCAGCGGCCTCTACTTCCGCGAAAACCCCGACACGCCAGACATCGATGATTTCAAGGCAACGCTGCAGCACGTTGCGACGCTGACATTCGTTGGCAGAGACCTCGCTGGCACCATCGCGCGTCACCCGATGCACAAGCTCGGCGGCTTCTTCGCCAAGCCGCGACCGTTCCTGCCGGGCGACTTCGTTACCACGGACCAGGGCACGGGCCTCGTGCACATGGCGCCCGACCATGGCGAGGACGATTTCGAGCTGTGCAAGGCGAACGGCATCGACCCGGTCTTCGCGGTCGAGGCGGACGGCAAGTACAGGCCCGACTGGCTCTGGCTCGGCGGTCAGGGCAGCGTCATCAACAACAAGTTCAACGCGCCGGACGGACCGATCTGTACGGACCTGCGCGAGGCGGGCGCCTTGCTCGCGGCGAGCGCGGACTTCCGGCACAGCTATCCGCATAGCTGGCGGTCGAAGGCCAAGGTCATCTACCGCTGCACGCCGCAATGGTTCGTGGCGATGGACAAGCCGCTGCCGCAATTCTCGCCGCTGACCCGCGCAGAGCAGCGCTGGGAGAATGAGGGCGGCGAGGTCAACGAGGTCTGCGACGACCGCAATCCGACGCTTCGCAAGCTGGCACTGAACGCCATCGTCCAGACGCGCTTCGTTCCGGAAAAGGGCCGCAACCGCATCGGATCGATGGTCGAGCAGCGCCCCGACTGGGTGCTCAGCCGCCAGCGCGCCTGGGGCGTGCCGATCGCTCTCTTCGTCGAGCGCAAGACCGGGCAGCTGCTCGTCGACGCCGAAGTGAACGGGCGCATCATCGCCGCAATCCGTGAGCAGGGCGTGGACGCCTGGGACCCCGAGAACGCCGCCGCCTTTCTCGGCAACCGCAACCCGCAAGACTACGAGATGGTCACCGACATTCTCGACGTCTGGTTCGACAGCGGCTGCACCCATGCGTTCGTACTGGAGAGCGGCCGCTGGCCCGATCAGCGCTGGCCCGCCGACCTCTATCTCGAAGGCTCCGACCAGCACCGCGGCTGGTTCCAGTCGTCATTGCTCGAAAGCTGCGGAACGCGCGGCAGGGCGCCGTTCGACGCTGTCCTCACCCATGGCTTCACGATGGACGCCAAAGGCATGAAGATGTCGAAGAGCCTCGGCAACACGATCAGCCCGCTCGACCTGATGAAGGAGCATGGCGCCGACATATTGCGGCTATGGGCGCTTTCGGTCGACTTCACCGAGGACCATCGCATCGGGAAGGAAATCCTCGGAGGCGTCGCGGACCAGTATCGCAAGCTGCGCAATACCTTCCGCTACCTGCTCGGCGCGCTCGCGGACTTCCGCGAGGAGGAGAAGGTCGGCATCGACGCGATGCCGGAGCTGGAGCTGTACATGCTCCATCTGACCGCCGAGCTGGAGAAGAAGCTCCGCCATGCGGTCAACGAGTTCGACTTCAACAGCTACACGCGGCTGCTGGCGGACTTCGCCAACAACGATCTGTCGGCCTTCTATTTCGATATCCGCAAGGACGTCCTCTACTGCGAGGTGAATGCGGAGACGGGCGTGCAGACGGACAAGCGCCGCGCCTATCGCACGGTGCTGGACGAGCTGTTCCATGCGCTGGTGCGCTGGCTCGCGCCGGTGCTCGTGTTCACCAGCGAGGAGGTTTGGGGCACCCGCTTTCCGGACGGCGGGTCGGTGCATCTGCTCGAATGGCCGGAGATTCCGGACGTGCCGGCCGATGACGGGCGGTGGCAAAAGCTGCGAGAGCTTCGTGCCCAGGTGACGGAGACGATAGAGCCGCTGCGCCGCGAGAAGGTCGTGGGATCGAGCCTTGAAGCGGTGGTGACGGTCCCTGAGTTGCTAGCGACCCCGGACCAACTCGCCGAGCTGTTCATCGTCTCGTCAGTGAAGCAGGGCGATGCGCTTACCGTGGGCGAGACCGACAACCACAAATGCGGGCGCTGCTGGCGCTATTTGCCGGAAGTGACCGAAGACGGAGAGCTGTGTGCGCGCTGCGAGGACGTGCTGAATGCGTAAGAGTGCGTTGGGTTTCAGCATCGCTGCGGTGGTGTTCCTGCTGGAGCAAGTCACAAAGTGGATCGTGCTCGGGCCGCTGGACCTGCGGAATACGCTGCTGATCCACATCCTGCCCTTCTTCGACCTGCGCTACACCGAGAACCATGGAATCTCGCTCGGGCTGTTCCAGGCGACGAGCGACACGATGCGCTGGGTGCTGGTGGTCCTGACCTCGCTGATCGCGATCGGCGTGGGCTGGTGGATCACCCGCGAGGAGAAGAAGGGCGACCAGATCGCTCTTGGAATGGTCTTCGGCGGGGCGCTTGGGAATATCCTCGACCGGGTGCGCCACGGCTATGTCGTCGACTTCGCCGACTTGCACTTTGGCGAGTTCCGTCCCTTTTTCATCTTCAATGTCGCCGACGCTGCGATTAGCATTGGCGTCGTCATCCTGTTACTGCGCGCTTTCCTGGTTAAGGAGAGTCCCAAGGAGAATGCCGAAAATGCGTAAACTGATCCCGCTCGTTCTACTGCCGGCCGTCGCTCTGGGCGGTTGCGCCGTATTCGGCGGCAGGTCCCGGGCTCCGGACGAATTCCAGGTCGCCCGCAACGCTCCCTTGGTCATCCCGCCCGATTACACGCTGACCCCGCCGGTCGCGGGCACCGCCGCGCTGACCCCACAGGACGCTCAGCAGCAGGCGATCGACGCTCTGTTCGGCGGTCCCGCTCCGCGCAGCCAGAGCGAGATGAATCTTCTCGAGCGCGCCGGACGCGACCGTACGACGATCGGTGCTCGCTCGACCGCGGCCGATCCCGCCACCCGCGTGGTGGACAAGGGGCCGGTGACCACGGCAATCCTCAATGCACCGGAAGCGGACGGACAGATCGCATCCGCGCAGGTCCCGCAGTAAGGGTCGAAGGGGGGACGAGGCAGGACATGGCTGAAGAGACACTTTCCGCACGCCTCGTGGAGATCGAATCCATGCTCGAGCGGTCGCGTCGCCGCTTCGAGGAAGGCTCGCGCCTGGTCGAGGAAGCCCAGCAGCTGATGGGCGAGATCCAGCAGGCGCTGATCGGCAGCCCCAAGCGCGTATCGCCGGAGGACAGCGAGGAAGCGGCTTCGCGGCTGCTGCAGTCCTTGAAGGCGTCGGGCGGCGACATGCCGGACAGCCTGTGCGGCGGCCGCCTGTCGGTCGACCAGGTTCAGCGCCTGATCCGCATCGACGGCCATCCGATCGGAATCACCGAGATGGAATATCGCGTGCTCGAGCTGCTCGCCTTCGCCCGCAACAATGTTGTGACGCGCGCCATGCTGCTGAAGCATCTCTATCGACGCGCCGACGACCAGCCGCAGCCGAAGATCATCGACGTCTTCATCTCGAAGCTCAGGAAGAAGCTGCGCAGCGCGTCGGGCGGTGCCGAGTTCATCGAGACGATCCCGCAGCGCGGCTGGATCCTGCGCGACATCGACGCGACCCAAGGGGCGTAAAGCTCTTCACCATTTGTTGACCATGGCCGCGCCAAGCTGCGCGCCATGTTGCAGATCCTCTCGATCGAAGCGGCTGCCGAGGCGCCCGTCGCGGGCGGCGAGCTTGCCGCGCGCATTGCCGGACTTCAGCGCGCGCTGAAGCTGCTCGAGCCGAGCGGCGGCGGCCCGTCGTGCGATGCGGAAGAGTTCGAAGTGATCGAGTTCGCCAGTGAAGGCGCGAGGCGCTGCTTCGACTGCCGTTCGGAACGGGTTATCGGCGAGGCTGCGGCCGGTCTCGAGGCGGTCGTCGGCGCGCGCAGCGAGGGCCGGGAGCCGCATTCGGCGGCCGTGAACCTCGTCGCCGAGGCGATCCGCAACGGCCTTGCAAGCCTGTCCGAGCTGATCCGCCGCTAGGCGGGGCCGGTTTCCTTTGGCGTGTTGGGGTCCGAGCCCCATTCGCTCCAGCTTCCGTCGTAAAGCCGTGCGTCGCGATTGCCGAGCAGTCGCGCGGCGAAGATCAAGGAATTAGCGGTGACTCCCGACCCGCAGGTCGCGACGAATGGCTTGTCCGGGTCGGCCTTCGCGCCAACGAAAAGCCTGCGGATCTCCTCGGGAGACTTGAAGGTGCCGTCCGGGTTGTAGAGCTCCGAAAAGGGCAAATTGCCCGCTCCCGGGATGTGCCCGGCGGCGACGCCCGGGCGCGGATCGGCTTCGCTGCCTTCGAAACGGGGGCGGCCCCTAGCGTCGATCAACGGTACTCCAAGGCCGTTAGCGATGTCGCGCTTCGTGACGACTTCACCGCGCCGCTCGATGGCATCAAAGCGAGCGTTGCGCGGCGCCGGCTTGCCCTTTTCCGTCGGGCGGCCCTCCGCGACCCACTTCTGGAACCCGCCGTCGAGGATTGCGACGCTCGTCGCGCCGAAGTGACGGAACATGAACCAGCCGCGCGCGGCGTTCCGCGTTGGGCTGTTGTCGTAGACGATGATGAGGTCGTTGCTGCCGACGCCCAGCTCCTCCATCGCCCGCCCGAAGTCCTCTGCCGACGGAAGCATGTGGGGCAGGGTGCTCTCCGCGTCCGCAACCGCGTCGATGTCGAGAAAGCGGGCTCCGGGGATGTGGGCGGCGAGAAATTCCTCGCGGCCGCTCCTGCCGGTCGCCGGCATGTGCCAGCTCGCGTCGACCACTACGATTCCCGATTGCCCCAGGTTTTGGGCCAGCCAGCCGGTCGAAACGAGATCGTCCATCGCCGGAGGATAGGCGGGAAGTCTTACGCCTGCTAGGTGGCCGCGCCATGGAGACGACCCACCTCGGCAAGGCGACGCCGCTGCCCGCTTCCCCGGAGGAGGCGAAGCTGGATTATGTGCCCAACCCGCGACCGGGTGCGCTCTATCTCGTCCGCTTCGCCGCCCCCGAGTTCACCTCGCTGTGCCCGGTAACCGGTCAGCCCGATTTCGCGCACCTGGTGATCGACTACGCGCCCGCCGACACGATCGTTGAGAGCAAGAGCCTGAAGCTGTTCCTCGGCGCGTTCCGCAATCACCGCGGGTTTCACGAGGACGTCACGGTCGGCATCGGGCAACGGCTCGTCGAAGAGATGAAGCCGCAATGGCTTCGCATCGGCGGCTACTGGTACCCGCGCGGTGGGATTCCGATAGACGTCTTCTGGCAGAGCGGCGCGCCGCCCGAAGGGCTGTGGCTGCCCGACCAGGGCGTAAAGCCTTACCGCGGGCGAGGCTGAACCGGCTTCAGCCGGATCTTCGCGTCCCATCGCCACAGAATTAGGTTCTCGTCCTCAACCGTCAGCGGCGTTCGGTCGAAGCAAGCCGACGCGAAGCCTCGGTCGCACTCGGCCGCCGGCGGCATCGGGTCGGTGGTCAGCAAGACGCCGTTTCCTTCAACCGCCCATTTGCCTTCGGCCTCCTCCGACACGGCGCCATAGTCGAAGGCGTAGCGGAAGCGGCCGTCGGCTCTCAGTTCCAGCCCGCCGGCCATCTCCATCTGGTTGATCCGGTACAGACCGGCGAATTGCCGCGGCGCCTCAGCCGCCGCGCGGACAGAGGCGGCGAGCAGAAGCGCCACACCTGCCGCCAGGCGGATCACTCGGCTGATTCCCTCCGGGTCCCTGCGTAGAGCCACGCGAGCGATCCGGCGAAAAGGACGAGGCCGATCGGCACCGCCCAGGCGAACTCCTCGACCAGCGCAAGCGGAGCGTCATTGTCGGTCGCTCCGACGATGCCGGCAAACACGACGCCGAAGAGGCTTTCGCCGACGATGAGGCCGGTGGCCATCAGCACGCCGAGGCGCTTGGCGAACTCGGGGTTCTTCGCCGCTCGTTCCGCCCATTTGTCGTAAGTCCAGCCGAGGAAGGCGCCGACGGGGATGAGCAAGGTGAGCGTCATCGGCAAGTAGATGCCCATGCCGACGGCGAGCGGCGGAAGGCTTCCGCGCTTCGTCGCCCTAAGCGCCTCGTCGACGATCACCACGCCGACACCGATCAGGGCGCCGAGCCCGATCAGGTTCCAGTCGAGATTGCCGCCCAGCACGCCCTGTGCGATCGCGGAAATCAGAGCCGCCTGCGGCGCTGCAAGCGCGTTGGGCCCAGCGCCGGGCGCGCCCTGGAAGCCGAAGGCGTCGTTGAGGATGGTGAGGATCGGCGGAATGACGATCGCGCCGAACAGGACGCCGATGATCAGCGCGACCTGCTGCCGCCACGGGGTCGCTCCGACGAGCTGGCCGGTCTTCAAATCCTGGAGGTTGTCATTGGCAATCGTCGCCACGCCGAAGATGATCGCGGTGACGAAGAGAGCGAAGGCGACCAGGCTCTGCGATGCGGTCGTGTCAGCCTGCACCCCGAACACGAGCCAGAGGATGAGCGAAATGCCGAGCACCGTGAGGATCCCGACTCCCGACACCGGGCTGTTCGACGCGCCGATCAGGCCGGCCATGTAGCCCGTGATCGCGGCGATGATCGCGCCCGCTACGAAGATGTAGAAAAGGCTGAGCGCGAGCGTCGCCGCGGGCTCCGCGCCGATCGGACCGGTGGTTGCGAAGGCCGAGAGCAGCAGGCCGATCGGAATCAGCGACAGGAGGATGCCGCTCACGATGATGCCGAAAGGAATGTCGCGCTCGGTCAGCGGCAGGCTCTCCTGCCCGCCGACGCGCCGCGCACGGCTGGCGGCAATGGCCGTGGTGATGCCGCGCGTGATCGGTCCCATGATGCGGAGCAGGGTCCAGACCGCCGCGACGCCCATCGTACCCGCGCCGATGAAGCGCACCTTTTGCCGGAAGGCGGTCCCGACCAGCGTCTCGATGTCGGCCGCCGACCCGAGGCCGGCGAGGCTGGTCTGCCAGGGCACGAGGACGAACCAGCTGATGATCAGGCCGACGAGCATCGCGATTCCGACGGCCATGCCGACGAGGTGCCCGACGCCGATGAGCGCCATGGAGAGACTGGTCGAAACCGTCGTCGCGCCGGCGCCGAAGCCGAAGCTCCGCGCCGCTTCCTCGGCCGCCAGCCGCGTGCGGGTGAGGATCGCGAATGCCGCGGACACGATCGAGCTCCAGATGATCATCTTGAGCCCGCGGCGGTTCTCTTCCGCGCCACCGACGCCCGCTCCGACCTTCAAGACTTCTGCAGCCGCGACGCCCTCGGGGTAGGGCAGGTCCGATCCCGTCACCAGCGCGCGCCTAAGCGGCACAGAATAGAGCACGCCGAGGATGCCGCCGATGGCGATCACCGCGACCGAAAGCCAGAAGGGGAAGCCGGTCCACCAGCCGACCATGATCAGGCCGGGAAGGACGAAGATGATCGCTGACAGCGTTCCCGCGGCGGACGCGATCGTCTGGACGATATTGTTCTCCTGGATCGTCGAATCTGCGAAGAACTTGAGGATCGCCATCGAGATAACGGCGGCGGGAATCGAGGTCGCGAAGGTGATCCCGAGCTTGAGGCCGAGGTAGACGTTCGCGGCGGTGAACACCAAGGTGATCAATCCGCCGAGGATGATCCCGCGAACCGTCAGTTCCTTCACGGCCTGGAAGCCGTCTTCCTTCGTAATCGTCGCCAAAGTCCTGCCCCCTCAGCCCTTCTTGCCATTTGGAGGAGCGGGGCTCGAATGCCTCCGCACCACTTGCCAGCGTTCCTTGTCGTGCACCCAGACGTCGGTCAGGAGCACGCAATCCTCGATCTCACCGCCGAGATATTTGACCCGCCATCGCGCTTCGATCGTGCCGACCATCATCTTGTCGAAGACGACCGCGTCCTGGATGTCGAGGTCGATGGAAACCAGCTCACGCCGCTGGATCGCGTCGAGCCATTCGTCGCGGGTGAGGATGAACGGTCCCGTCGACCGGGTGCCGATCAGGACGAAGTCGGGATGAATCAGGGTCCGGAGCCGGTCGATGTCCTTGGCACACAAGGCATCGCGCCATTCGCACTCGAGCGCGCGGATCAACTCGCGACTATCTGCCACGGAGCAAACCGCCGAAAATGCCGCGCAGGAGCTGGTTGCCGATCTGACGGCCCACGGAGCTGGCGATCGAGCGCCCGGCCGACTGCATCATCTTGTCGGCCATGCTCGGGCGGGCGGCTTCGCGGGCGCGGCGCGCTTCTTCGCGCTCTTGAGCTCGCTGCAGGCGCTCTTGCTCGCGAGCCTGCTGGGCCTCGAGCCGGGCTTGCGCCGCCTGTGCCCGCGCAGCTTCTTTGGCGGCGATGGCGTCGAGGCGGGCCTTCTCCGCCGCCGCTTTCTCGGCATCGCTCTGAGCCTTAGCCGCGGCAGCCGCGGCAACCGCTTCGTCCGCCTTGGCCTTGATGATCTCCTCGGCCGAGTGCGCGTCGAGCAGGGTGTCGTACTTCGCGCCGATCGCGTCGGTGCTGACGATGATCTTGCGTTCCTCCGGAGTCAGCGGGCCGACGCGTGTCGAGGGCGGCTTGATCAATGCCCGCTGGACCGGGGACGGCGCCCCGTCCGGCTGAAGCAGCGAGACGAGTGCCTCGCCTATCTTCAGCTCGGTGATGGCGGTTGCGACGTCGATTTCGGGATTGACGCGGAAGGTGTCGGCGGCCGCCTTGACCGCCTGCTGGTCGCGCGGGGTGAAGGCGTTCAGCTTGTGCTGGATGCGATTGTTGAGCTGAGCCGCGACCTTGTCCGGAATGTCGATCGGGTTCTGGGTGATGAAATAGACGCCGACGCCCTTGGAGCGGATCAGGCGGACCACCTGCTCGACCTTTTCGAGAAGGCCCGGCGGAGCGTCGTCGAACAGAAGATGGGCCTCGTCGAAGAAGAAGCAGAGGATCGGCTTGTCGGGATCGCCGATCTCGGGAAGCTCCTCGAACAGTTCGCTGAGCAGCCACAGGAGGAAGGTGGCGTAGAGGCGCGGGCTCGCCATGAGGCGGTCGGCGGCCAGGATGTTGACGATGCCGCGTCCCTGGTCGTCGTGACCGATGAAGTCGGCGAGATCGAGCGCCGGCTCGCCGAAGAAATGATCGCCGCTTTGGCTCCGTAGCTGGAGCAAGGAGCGCTGGATCGAGCCGACGGATTGCTTCGAGACATTGCCATATTCGAGCGTGAGCTCGTCGGCCTTCTCACCGCAATAGACGAGCATCGACTGCAGATCGTCGAGGTCGAGAAGCAGCAGTCCTTCCTTGTCGGCGACGTTGAAGGCGATGTTGAGCACGCCTTCCTGGACCTCGTTGAGGTTCATCAGCCGGCTTAGCAGGAGCGGCCCCATCTCGCTGACCGTCGTGCGGACGGGATGGCCCTGCTCGCCGAACAGGTCCCAGAACTGGACCGGAGAGTCGCGGTACGCCCAGTCGGACATGGCGATGTCGGTCGCGCGCTGGGCGAAGATCGAATGCACTTTCGAGGTCGGCGATCCGGCCATCGCCAGGCCGGAAAGGTCGCCCTTCACGTCCGCAACGAAGGTCGGCACGCCGGCGGCCGACAGCCCTTCGACGATCCCCTGCAGGGTTACGGTTTTGCCGGTTCCGGTGGCGCCGGCGATCAGCCCGTGGCGGTTGGCGCGCTTGAGCTCGAGCTGCTGCGGGTTGGCTCCGCCTGCTGCGCTACCAATAAAGATACCGCTCGTCGGATCGCCGGCCATGCGCACTCCCTCGAAGATTCGCGGCGCGCAACCTAGCTCCGCCAATCAACCAAAGCGAGTGCGGCTGTTTCGGACCGCTTTCGAGCGGTTCGACTAGCGCGTGGGCGCTATATCGACCCCGACGAATGCCTCCGGCCCGGTCCCGCGCTTGACCAGCAGAAGAACGCTGGTTCGGCCCGCTCGGCGCGCCGCCTCTACAGCGGCCTGGACCTGCGCCGGCGTCGTGACCGCCTGCTGGTTGACCGAGATGATGAGGTCGCCGCGCTGCAGGCTCTTTTCGGCCGCGTCGCTGTTCGGATCGACCTGCGTAATCACCACGCCGCGGGCACCCGCCGGAAGGTTGAGCGCACGCGCAATCTGCGGGTTCAGCGGCTGAAGCTGAAGGCCCAGGACCGAATTTGCCGGGGTCGTCGGCGCCGTCTCTGGAGCGAGCGGCTCATTGTCCTGGCCGAGCTGGCGAGCAAGCTCTTCCTCGGTCGGGCGCTGGCCGACGGTCACGGTGATCGTCTGGCGGCGGCCGTTGCGGATGATCTCGACCGGGACGCGCGATCCCACCGGCGTGTTGGCGACGATGTAGGAGACCGTCTGGTCGGGGTTCACGTCGCGCCCGCCGACCCGGACGATCACGTCGCCCTGCTGCAGGCCGGCTCGAGCGGCGGGCTCGTTCGGCTGCACCGAGCGGACGATCTCGCCGCGATCCTTGGGCAGGCCGAGCGATTCCGCGATATTCTCGTCGAGCGGCTGGAGGCCGACGCCGAGATAGCCGCGCGACGGGCGCTGGCCGCGGCGCAGGGAATCGATGACCGGCTTGGCGAGCTCGGCGGGGATGGCGAGGCCGATGCCGACCGACGCTCCGGTCGGCGAGATCAACGCCGAGTTAATGCCCACGACCCGGCCGTTGAGGTCGAACATCGGGCCGCCCGAGTTGCCCATGTTGATGGACGCGTCGGTCTGGATGTAGCGATCATAGGCGCCGGCGCCGGTGATTCCGCGGTGAAGGGCGGAGATGATGCCCGCCGTCACGGTGCCGCCGAGGCCGTAGGGGTTGCCGATTGCGAGCACCCAGTCGCCGACGCGCGCGCGGGTGCTGTCGCCCCACTCCACGAACGGGAAGTTCTGGCCCTCGATCTTCAGCAACGCGAGGTCGGACGCGGAATCGCGGCCGATGATCCGCGCCGGATATTCGCGTCGGTTGGTGAGCGTAACGGTGACCTGGTCGACCGTTCCGTTGCCGGACGCGCTCTGGATCAAATGGTTGTTGGTGACGATGTAGCCGTCCGGCGAAATTAGGAAGCCGGAGCCGAGCGAACCGGTCTCACGAGTGCGCGGACCACCGCCGCCCTGGCCCTGGGGCTGGTTCTCGGGAAAGCCGAAGCGGCGAAAGAACTCCTCGAGCGGGTCGGTCTGCGTCCGGACCGGCACGCGCTGCCGGGTCGAGATGTTGACAACCGCGGGCTGCAATCGCGCCGATAGCTCCGCGAAGGACATGGGCGCTCCGCCCGGCGCCATAGCAGCGGGCGCATTCTGCGCGACCTGCGCTCCGGCCGAACCCGTTGCGAGGGAAAAAGCGGTTCCACCCAAAAGCAGCGCCGTTGCAACTCCATAGGCGTAGCGCACCGTCCCGGACTCCTTCGATCTCATCGAAACTCCATGAATTGCACGTTGTAGCACCACGTCGGTGCTAGATTGAACGACTGAACGCGGATTGAACGAGGGTCACCGACCCCTGCCAGTGAATTCCTTCAAATAGTCGTTCTGAGGCGACAGAATGATGTTCGTTCCTGCAGGCGGCGTGTTGCCGTCGCCCAGGAACGTAATCTGGTACGACTGCATCGCGCGGTAGAACTCGTAGAAGTCCGCGTCTTTCCCAAAGCTGTTCGCATAAACGCGGGCCGCCTCGGCGTCCGCTTCGGCGCGGATGATCTGCGCGCGCTTCGCGCCCTCGGCACGGATCGAGCGGGCTTCCTGCTCGCGATCGGTGCGCATGCGATCGAACGCCGATTGCAGTGGCGAGCCGTCGGGCAGGTCGGCCTTCTTGATCCTGACGTCGATGATCTGAGCGCCGTATTGCGCCGCGACAACGTCGAGGCTTCGCCGGACGTTCTGCATGACGCCCTGGCGCTCCGGAGACAGCAGGGCTGCGAACGGCTGCTTGCCGAGCTCGTTGCGGATCGACGAGCCAAGGATCGGGACAAGCGCCGCCTGGAGGCGCCTCTCATCACGGGCGCGGATGTACATCAACCGCGGATCAGTAATCCGGTAGCGCGCGAAGGCGTCCACCTCGAGCCGGCGCTGGTCGGTGGAAAGCACCTGCTGGCGGTCCATGTCGACCGATTGGACGCGCTTGTCGATCCAGACGATGTTCTCAAAGAAAGGGATGCGGTAGTTAATCCCGGCTTTGGTGCGTCCGAGAATCCGGTCCGGATTTCCGAACTGGACGACGATCGCCTGCTTGGTTTCGGGGATGATCGGGACGGCGCTGGCAAGGATGAACAGAGTCAGCAGCGCGACCACGGCGCTCACAATCGGGCGGCTGCGGATGAAGTCCGTCACTGGCCGCCTCCCCGCTGCTGCTCTTGCTGTTGCTGCGACTGCTTCTTCTGGACTTCAGGCAGCGGCAGATAGGGTGTCACGCCAGGGGCTTCGATGATCGTCTTGTCGACGTTCTGCAGGATGCGCTCCATCGTCTCATAGTACATGCGGCGGCGCGTGACGTCGGGCGCCAGGCTGTACTGTTCGTAGACCTTGTCAAAGGCCGCAGCTTCGCCCTGCGCCTTCTGTGTCAGCTGGGTGGCATAGGCATTGGCCTGGTTGATGTAGCTCTGCGCCTGCTGCTGGGCAGCCGTGACGTCCTTGAACGCCTCGTTGACGGCCTGCGGCGGGTCCGCCTGGCGGATCGCCACGCCCTGGACGATGACGCCGGAGCGATAAGCGTCGAGAATGTTCTGCATCGTCCGGGTCACGCGCGCTTCGATGTCGCCGCGGCCCTCGCCGATGGCTTCGTCGAGCGAGTAATTCGCGACCACCGCGCGCATGGCGCTCTCGGCGACCTCGCGGATGGTTTCTTCAGGCTGCGCAAGCTGGAACAGGTAGAGCTCGGGATCGCGGATGTTCCAGCGGACCGAATAAGCGAGGTCGATGATGTTCTGGTCGCCCGTGAGCATCAGGGTCTCGGTGCTGGCCGATCCGAGCTCCAGGTTGCGGATGTTCTCGACGTCGACCTTCTGAACGCGTTCGACCGGCATCGGCAGGGTCATTCCGACGCCCGGGTTCAAGGTGCGGCTGTAGCGGCCGAACTGGGTCACCACGCCGCGCTCGCCCGGAGCGATTACGTGGAAGGAGGTAAAGATTAGCCAGATCAGGAGGAGGCCGATGACGCCCCAGGTGATCAGCTTGCCGCTTGGCCCGCCTGAGAGCCCGCCGCCGTCGCCGCCGAAGCGCTCACGACTCTTG
>DASUVP010000010.1:0-12242 GCA_036378895.1 Sphingomicrobium sp. | reverse complement strand
CCGGAAGCGCGCGAGGAACGCCCGCTGGACGGCCTTCGGATCGTCTCTTTGGGCGCCCGCGGCTACGCCGACTCCGGCCTTCTCCACGAGGCCGTCGCCAAGGACAGGTCCGACGCGATCGTCGTGCACTTCCCGAACATGGAGTTGCTTCGCGCCGTCATCGGGACGAATTGCCGTTCGATGGCCGTGCTCGCCAACAGCTACAACCGCAGGGGCCCGAAGGCCTGGCTCGAACGGTGGCGAGTTGCGAAGCTCCTAAACGACCCGAGGTTCGAGCTGGTCTCCAACCACTGCCTTCCGGCGACCAATCATCTGGCAAGCTTCGGCGTCGATCGGTCGAAGCTGATCGCCTGGGACGTCCCACATCGCTTCGAGCCGAAAGCCGTCGCGCCAAAGACGCTCGCATTGGGCCGGTCCTTCAAGGTCGCCTTCGCCGGTGCGATACGCGCGGACAAAGGGGTGGCGGACCTGATCCGGGCGGCCGCACAACTGAGAAAAGACGGGCTGGAACTCGAATGCTCCTTCGCGGGGTCGGGTGAGATCGAGGAGATGCAGGCGCTCGGCCGAGAACTCGGGGTTTCGGATCTGCTCGATTTCCGTGGACTGGTACCGAACGGCGACGTGTTCGGCCTCTTCCGCAACGCCGATGTCGTCGTGGTTCCGAGCCACAAGGAATATACTGAAGGGTTCCCGCTGACGATGTTCGAGGCGATCGGCTCTCGAACGCCCATCGTATGCAGCGATCATCCGATGTTCGTTCCCGTGCTGAAGAACGGAGTGCACGCCGTACTGTTCGCGGGCGGGGACGCAAGCGCCTTTGCCGACGCACTTCGCCACGTCCTCACCGATGGGGACCTTTACGCACGTCTCTCTGAAAATGCGGATCTGACATGGGCCGCGTTGAAAGGCCCCGCCGACTGGCGGACGATGCTCACTGAGTGGATATTGCGGGGGCGGAATTCGGACTGGATCGACCGGCACATGCTGGCCCGCGAGCAGCCGGCCAGTGCCTGATCCGGCCAACTCATCGGTCCGGCTGGCCTATCTCACGAGCCAGTATCCGGCCGCGTCGCACACGTTCATCCGTCGCGAGGCCGAGGCCTTGCGCGAGCTCGGCTGGGCTATCGACACCTTCAGCGTTCGCTCCCCGGGCGGCGGCGAGGCGGCAAGCGAAGCGGATCGCCGCGAGGCGGATCGGACCTTCTATATTCTCAAACAGTCGGCCGGCGCATTCCTGGCCGCACATTTCGCGGAGCTGTTCAGCCGGCCCGGCCCATATCTGCGCACATTCGGGCTCGCGCTCAGTCATCGTGCGCATGGAGGCCGTGGCCTTCTCCTCGGGATCGCCCATTTCGCCGAGAGCGTCCTCCTCGCGCGGCAGTTGAGGAAGCGCGGGACGACGCACGTCCACAATCATTTCGCCAACTCCGCCGCGACGGTCGGACTTCTCGCCAGCCGTCTGCTCGGCATTCGCTGGAGCTTTACGATGCACGGCATCTCGGAGACCGATTATCCGGCTGGCCTGATGCTCGGACGAAAGATCGGGGCGGCTGACCTGGTAGTCTGCGTTTCCTGGTTCGGACGGGCGCAGGGCATGCGGCTGGTCGATCCGCGCGAATGGGGAAAGATGTATGTGGTACGCTGCGGACTTCCGTTTGACCGCATTCCGCTGAAGGGCCCGGCAGCGACCGGGAAGAAAACGATCATCTGCGTCGGCCGGCTCTCGCCCGAAAAGGGTCAGGCAGGACTTCTCCGCACCTTCGCGAAGGTCCGGTCATCGCATCCTCAGCTGGCGCTGCGGCTTGTCGGCGACGGACCGGAGCGCGGAGCTCTCGACACTCTCGCCCGGGAGCTCGGCGTTTCGGACGCGGTCGAGTTCGCGGGGCGTCTCCCCGAAGACGAAACGCTGGCGGAAATCGCGCGCTCCGATCTGCTGGTGCTCCCGAGCTTCATGGAAGGCCTCCCCATCGTCCTGATGGAAGCGATGGCGGTCGGCGTGCCGGTTATCGCGAGCCGCGTCGCCGGCATTCCCGAGCTTGTCGAGGACGGCGGCACCGGCCTTCTCTTCACGCCCTCGAACTGGGACGAGCTGGCGTCTGCGATCGATCGCCTGCTCGGCGACGAGGCATTACAGGTCAAGCTGGCGGAACGCGCCAAGGCAAAGGTCACCGCGGAATTCGACACACGCAAATCGGCAGCGGAGCTCGCGCGCCTGTTCACTTCGGTAAGCGGGGATCGCAAATGAGCTTCGGACTTAGGGAAGCGATCCTGCTGGCGGCGGTCGCAATCGGCATCGCGATCTTCGTCGCAATAGCGAAAAGCTGAGCTCAGCGCCCGGTGCGGAGCCACTCCTTCGGAGTTCCGCGGCGAGCAAGGCCGAGATACATCGGCACCTTCCACATGACGTAAAGCGGCAAACGGGCAAGCACGCCCAGCGAAATGAAGTCGCGCCCTTCGCGCGCCCAGGCGACGAGCACCGCAACCAACGCAAACGCGAGCAGCACGAACTGTGCAATCACCGGCCACCAGGCTCCCCCAGATACGAGAATCAAGCCGGTCGCCACGAGCAACGCCGCCACGTTGAGGACCGCAAACAACGCCAGTGGCGCAACCATCAGGTCCAGCCCAGCGAGGACTGCCCGCGGCTTTCCGCGAACCAGCCCGTGCCACGCCTCCTTCGGACCCTGTCGAAGTGCGGTCGCTAGGAAGCCCCCCTCCCATCGCCTGCGCTGCACGAGCGTCCCCTGCTCAGACGCGCTCCCGCTCCAGACGAAGGCGTTTCCGACCAGTTTCGGCGGGTGGCCCGCGTCCGCAAGATCGAGCCCAAGAGCGAGGTCCTCGACGATGCTCGATCGCGTGTCGCCGGATATCTGGAAAAGGCCGAACGGCATGGCCATGCCCGTGCCCGTCAGGTGCACCCGGCCCGCCAGCCGCTGCAGACCGCGCTGGCGAACGAGATTCTTCAGCACGAAAGCGAAATTCGAAAGCTGAACGAGCGGCGGCGCGCCGCGGTCCGGGCGCAGTAGATTGACCGCCTGCGCCGGCCCACCCGATGCGTGCGCGCTTCCGACCAGAGCTTGGAGGCTCGCTTGATCGATGGCGCAGTCCGCGTCCATGACGCCAAAGATGTCGGGCGGATCCGATCGCAGGTGATCGGCTGCGAAAGCGAGTGCGAACCCCTTCCCGCGCCGTTCAATATCATTCCGCTCGAGAACCTCTACACCCATCGCTCGGGCGGCTTCGGCCGTCGAATCCGTACAATTGTCCGCGACGACCAATAAACGCATCCCAGGACTCAGAGAGTCGATTAGCGCACGCAAGGTCTCGCCGATGACTTCAGCTTCGTCATGCGCCGGAACGACGATGACCGCCGACCCGGCATTTGCTTCGAAACGGGCGGGACGAAGGCTTGGAAGACCCGCGAGAACCTCGATCAGGAAAAAGAGGGTGAGGACCGCGAACGGCGCAAGAAGGATTGCCACGAGCGCAGTCACGATTCGTGCCCCAAAATCATTCCCGACGCCGATCCAATCGCTTGCGGCCTATTTAGACTAGGTTTAGCTTTTCCCCGCACAAGCATCGTCCGATGTGCAGGAATTGGGCACCCACTTTTGCTATTAACCAAGTCGCGACCTCAAACTAGCCGGGTCGGCGCGTTCAGCCCCGCTGATCTCGCGCTGATCATCGGCATCGCGGCAATCCTGCTGCCGACGATGATCGAGGTCGGCCAGTTCAATTGGACGACCGAACAAGGCGGCCACGGCCCCATCGTGCTCGCGACCGGCCTGTGGTTGCTGTGGCGCGAGGTGAAGAGCAGCAGCGCTCCGCGAACGCCCGGCAATCTGGTCGTCGGCGCTCTGTCCCTCGCTGTGCTCCTGTCGATCTATCTCATTGCGCGCATTACGGGGACCCTCGAGCTCGAGGCGCTTGCGATGTACGGCGCGCTGATCATGGGCGCATATCTGCTTTTCGGCGGCGCCCTGCTCCGGTCGATCTGGTTCCCGCTCTTCTATCTGGCGCTGACCCTCCCGCCCCCGGATTCCGTGGTCGCGGCCGTCACGCAGCCCATCAAGATCGCGATTTCCGAGTGGGCGGTGAACCTGCTCTACGCGCTCGGATATCCGATCGCGAGCTCGGGCGTTACCATCCAGATCGCGCAATATGAGCTGTTGGTGGCGGCCGCCTGCGCGGGTCTCAACTCCATCATCAGTCTTGGAGCGATCTGCCTGTTCTACGGCTATCTGCGGCACCGGACGAACGTCGCGGCCTTCGCGGTCATTGCTTTGTCGGTGATCCCGATCGCCGTCTTCTCGAACTTCATCCGCGTCATCGTCCTCATCCTCATCACTTACTATCTGGGCGAGGCTGCGGCGCAGGGCTTTCTCCACGACTTTGCCGGATTGACGATGTTCGCGGTCGCTCTCCTGACCGTGTTCGTGATCGACAGCATCTTCACGCGCTTGCTTCACCTGCGCACGGAAAGGCTTCGGAGGTGAGCGAGGACCGCGGGGATCGGCATGACGGACTGACCCGGCGAAAGTTCGCGCTGGGCTTCGCTTTCGCAGCTGTCGCGGGCGTAGCGGCCGCACGCCAGCCGTCCCAGACCGTCGACTATCTGGGCAAGAACAAGCTCGAAAACATTCTGCCGGAAAAGATCGGCAGGTGGACGTTCGCGTCGAACAGCGGATTGGTCGTCCCGCCGGAGGATCAGCTTGCCCAGGCGCTCTACAGCCAGCTGCTCACGCGCGTTTATACTTCGGCCACAGGCACGCCGATCATGCTCCTGGTCGCACAGAGCGCCTCGCAGACCGGCATCCTTCAAATTCATCGGCCGGAATTCTGCTACACGGCTGGCGGCTACGACCTTTCGCCCAGCTCGCCGCATCGAATCAGCTTGCCGCCTAACGGGACCCTTCCGGCCCTCAGCATTTCCGCGTCGATGCGTGGCCTGACAGAGCAGATCGTCTATTGGACGCGCGTCGGCCAGCATCTCCCGCAGAGCTGGACGCAGCAGCGCCTCGCTGTGGCTATGGACAATTTGCGCGGACTCGTTCCGGACGCCGTGATGGTGCGCGTCTCGACTTACGGGAACGACAAAGTCGCGGCGCTTGCCGAGATCGACGATTTCATCCGCACGATGATCGGATCGGTCGCACCCTCGGCCCGGCGCGTCTTCATCGGCTGAGAGGTCAGCGCTTGGGCCAGGATTTGAACGGCTTCAAATAGTAGAAGATGAAGCCCAGCGTCGCCAGGATCAGCGGAATGGCGATGAGGTGCATGCCCTTGTTGCCGATATAATTGGATACCGCGCATCCAAGGCCGGCACCGAGGTACAGCCATAGGGAGTCATTCTCGTCCTGCACCTCGTCCGACGTCGAGCGCTGCATGAACAGGACGACCAGTCCGGCGAAGATGCCGACCGTGATCCAGTCGTACGGTGTTTCCATATCCCCCTCCCACCAATGCCCAGTGGCATGGTCGAATCCGCCATGCTATGACCGCTTGCAGCGCGTTTTTCAAATGGTTGGGGGGCTTAGCGTGCGTTCCAAATTCGTATTCGCCGTCAGCATTGCGCTGATGGCTTCGGTCTCTGCCTGCGGCAAGAAGGCGGAAGGACAGACGGTCGCCATCGTCAATGGCGAGGAGATCACGGCGGCGGAGCTCAACGCCGAGATCACCAACGCGAAGATCCCGGAAGGGACGGATAAAGCGGAGGCACGCTCGCGCATGCTTCAAGCCATGATCGACCGCCGCCTGTTGGCGCAACAGGCCAAGGCGGACGGGATCGACCGATCGCCCGAATTCCTCAATCGGCTGCGCCGCGCCACCGATGACCTCCTGATCAGCATGCTCGCTTCGCGGCAGATCGATACTGCGAAGCTTCCTTCGGATTCGGAAATCCAGCAGTTCCAGGCGACCCATCCGTGGATTTTCGCGCAGCGCGAGCAATGGAACCTGGACCAGCTCCGCTTCCAGATGCCCACTGACGCTGCGACACGCTCCAAGCTCGAACAGGCCAAGACGCTGGAAGCAGTCGCGCAGGTCCTTACCGATTCCGGCATCCCCTTCACGCGTCAGAAGAACAAGCTCGATACCGCCGTCATTCCGCAAAATCTGTACGGGCAGCTTGCCAGCGCGTCGCAGGGATCGGAGCCCTTCATCATTCCGGTCGGAGACCAGGCTGTCGCGAGCGTCATCCTATCGCGTGAGCCGGCACCGATCACCGGCGCCGAGGCGCGTCCAATCGCCGTGGCCGCAATGCGCCGCGAGCAAGCGACGCAACTCATGCAGAACCGGCTCAAGTCGGTGCGCGACGCCGCGAAGATCGAATATAAGGAAGGCTACGCGCCGACGGCGTCGAAGAAATGAGCAGGACGCCGTGCCCGATAAGGGGCGGCGTTTCCGATTCCGCTACGCCTTGCGCTTGGAATCAGACTCGCCGTAACCGGCGGCATAATAATCGTCGACGCCGTAGCCCTCGCTGACGAGGCCTCCGCGATACTTGTTGAGTACCACGCCGGCGAGCCTGCTTTCGCCGAGAAGCTTGACCGCGTCATTCACTTCGCGCTGCTTCGTCTTACCCTCTTCGGCAACGACGATATACGCATCCAGCCGCGCCATTGCCGTTACCGCGTCGTCGTTCGCAAAGACCGGCGGAAGGTCGAAAATGAAGAGGTTCTTTTCGTCCGACACGCGCATCGAGCGCAGGAGCACCTGGGCGCGTTCGCCTGCGATCAGCTCGGCCGAATGGATCCGGCCGGCGGCGGTCGGCATGATCAGCAGGCGCTCGCCTTCCGGCCTATAAGCGGCCGGCACTTCCGCGCCCGGCGCACCCTCAAGATAGTCGCGAATCCCGAGCTCGGGCGACAATCCATAGAAGTCGCTCAGGGACCCACGGCGGAGGTCAAGATCGACGACGTAAGTCTGATAGCGCGGGTCCCGGCTCAACGATGCGGCGACATTCGCCGAGATGAAGGACTTGCCGACGTTCGGAGTGGCGGAGACGACTCCGATCAGCCGCCAGCCTTTCTTCGCTTCAAGCTCTAGAAGACGCGCCCGGATCAGGTTGAAGCTGCGCGAGCGTGCATCCATGCTGTCGAAGCCGAAAATCCCGCGCGAGGTGGCAATGCCCCCGTCCCACGGAACTTCGACGGCATTCTCGCGCGTCGGCAGCGAGATGACCGAAAGCGTGGTGCCTTGCTCGGCGGTCAATGGCGACACTCCGGAAGCCTGGTGAAACGGGTTATGCAAAGCGGGTCTCGCGCTTCCCGAAAAACGGGAAGCGCCGTTTACGCACGTTCGTCGGAAGAATTGGTACCACGCCAAGGACCGGGAGACCCATCGACTGGACCTGCGCCGGGCTGCGCATCGGACGATTGAGCAGCTCGATTAGCAGCGCCAGGAGGAAACCCAATGCCAATCCGGCCGCCGCCCCCCCCGCAATGACAAGAGGCCGATTGGGCCAATGCGGGCTATCCGGAAGGTCCGGCGGCTCGACCAGCGACAGCCGTTCGGCACGCTGTTCGTTGGCGAGACGGGCGCTTCCCTGCGCCCTCATCAAGTCCGTCGAAACCTTCGCATATTGCTGCCGTAAATTGTTCGCCTGCGCCTCGAGCTGCATTGCACGCTCGAGAATGGCGGGAGCGCCGGCCTGGCGCGTCATGGTCGCCGTCGCCCGCGACATTGCCGCCTCGCGCTGGGCCGTCAGCTGCGCGATCGCATCGTTGTTCGCTCTGATCTGCTCTTGCACGACCGAGCTGACAGCGCCGCCCTGCCGCGGCGCGCGCTTGAGGATCGCGACCCGTTCGCGCGCCTGAATAACGTCGGGATGCGAGTCACTGTACGTCGCCTCCGCGGCCACCAGCGCGGCTTCGGCCGCTGCCAGCGCGGGGTCTGCCCCACCGCCGCGAGCCTGCGCAAGGAGCTGGCGATTCTGGTTTTCGAGATTTGTGATCTGCGCGGTGAAGCTGCCGGTGTCCATGAAGGTCGTTCCGCCGACGCCCGCGATCGCCGCTCCGTTGGTGGCCTTCAGCTGCGTAATCTGGCTCTCGATCGCCTGCACCTGGGACTGCAGCTTGGCGGCCTGCTCCCCAAGGAAGCGCACGGTTAGGTTGGCCTGCTCCTCGACCTGGTCGCTGTCCATCCGCAGGAACTGCGTGACGTAGGATTGCATCACGGCCTGTGCCTTCGCGGGTTCCGGATAATCGAAGCTCATCGCAATGGCGATGACATTGCTGCCTGTGGTGGGCGCGCTACCGATGTCGCCTGCAACCGCTCCGACAGTCGTCGCCTGACGCATTTTGTCGACGACATAGGACATCGGCTTCGATCGGCGCTCGGCGGCATAGAGATCGTTCTGTTCGATGAGGCTGATCAGGTCGCCCCGGCTCAGGACCTGCTCGCGGATCTTCGCGATGCGCTGCTCGATCTGACCCACTCCCGGCGCGTCTACGATGTTGGTCGGGAGATCCTGGGATTCGACCAGCATGGTGGCGCTCGAGCGGTACATCGTGGGCAGGCTGTAGGCGGTGACTATCCCCGCCAGAAACAGCAGCACGGCTGGAATGATGACGTAATATCGCCGATGCCAAAGGATCGCGGGCAGATGGTTGATCAGCCACGCGCCGCCGCCGCCGCTGTCGGCGCGCTCGATCGCGATTTGCTCGGTCATCCGAGGTCACCCAGCCGATAACGAAGGAACACGGATCCACCGATGTCCGCGTTCGGGTCGGGCCCGGACTGGCGAAGCGAGCGGACGCCGACATCGGCACCGGCCGAGAGCCGGGCGTTGATGCGTCGTGAATAGCTCGCAGCAAGCCGGAAGTGATGGGTCCGGATGTCCTGGAGGACCTGCAATTCGGAGACATAGCGAACGACGCCGGCCGACAGCTGGATCGTCGAATCCGCGTCGAGCTTCTTGTACCAGTCCACGCCCACCGACGTCGTCGTGACGAGGGCCGCTCTCGACGAACTCTGGGCGTAGCGCGCGACGTGGCCGCAGAAACGATCGAACTCCATCGAGCGGCAGAGCGAAGCATCCAGCGAGATATTGGTCGAACTGTCGCTACCGCCGAGTTCCTGGTCCACCTTGGAGAAAGAAACGCCGACCGATGCGGATGCGTCCCAATTCTCGCTGAGAAGCGTTCGGATGTTGACCGTAGGGTTGATGGTCGTCGCGTTGGCGCTGGAATTCGAATAATTTGTGTGATTCACACCCACGCCAACCCCGATCGTCGTGCGCTCGGAAAGTGTGCGGCTGTACATCCCGTTGCCAAAGACGGTCGTGAAGTCGTCCAGCAGGTCGTCGGTGTAAAATGTCCTCTGCGCGCCGCCCGACAGGGTCAGCGAGCTGGCTTCACTGACCTGAAATGACGCTCCGCCTTGACCGTAGACTCGGTACTGACGGCCGGTGAAGGAGAAGAGGTCGGGATCGTCAACGTTGATCGGCGGAGGCGGCTGGTTCGGATTCGGCACGACCGCCACGGGCGGGACGTAGAGGAAGCGGTTGCTGAGTTGACCCCCAAGGTCGCCGGTGACGCTGGCAGTACCGAACAGCGAAACCCGTTCGCTGGCCTGGTATTGCGTATCCCCCGTGATCGAGAAGATGCTCTTCAGGCCGTAGTCGTTGAGGTAGGTCGATCCCTCCACGAATGCGGATATGCTGGAGCGGCTGCGCTCACCGCCAAAAGAATGGACGCCCCTGGCGGAGACACGGCCGAAGCTCGAGCTTCGCGAACTTCCCGCTTCCAGGAACGGGTTCGACGAATAGCCAAGGTTGGCCGTCAGATCGAGGTAAGTCGCGTTGGGACTCGGGAGTGCCGCACTCACCGGGTCAGCCGGAGGTACCGTATTATCTTGCGCAAGCGCGGGCGAACTCCAGACCGCAACCGCCCCCGCTGTTGCTGTAAGCCAATGCTTGCGAATTGAGTTCATCACGGCACCACCAGTGTATCCCCGCTCTGAATGAACGGAATGTCGGATGAGGTCAGCTCTACACCCTTGAGCGCATCGCCGAGGCGAACGCGAATGGTAATTAACTGCTGTCCCACTTTGCGCCGGATCAGCGAATTGTTCAGCGAGGCAAACTGGGACCCGCCGCCGGCAAGACTCAACGCCTCGAGTGCGTTGATATAGCGGCCTGGCGTGTAGGTGCCGGGGTTGTTCACCTTGCCGACCACCGAAAACTGATACCCGGACGGGTTCTTCACGCTCACGGTGACCTGCGGAACGGCGCCGCGATATTGCGGGCGAAGGGCCGCTGAAATTATGCGCTCCAGATCGGACGGGAGCTGTCCCGCCGCTACTACCTGTCCCACAAGAGGGAAGGAGAACGTTCCGTCCGGAAGAACACGGACCGTGCGCTGCAGGCGGTCATCGCCCCAGACCATCACCTCGATCTCGTCGCCGGCATTGATGCGATAAGCGGGGCCGTTCGCGCCAACGACGGGACGGGCCGCCTGAGCGGAAACGGGCTGAAGAAGCAGGAATTGCGCGGACAACGCTGCGAAAAAGGCCATCAGAAATTTACGCACCACTACAGTCCCCTCCGCCAGACTTCGCGCGCTCTCGCGGGCCCCCCGCCGTTCAGCATGCTAGGTTACAAAACGATAACTCGCAGCGTAGTATATACAAGTTATGAAGGTCCGAGGCCCGTTTTTTGCGGCTTGTTGCATCGCCGCCACGGCGCTTTCCCTCGCTTTGCCGGGCTGCACCTCGCGAGAAGAACAGGCTCAGGCTGCTTTCGGCGAATACCAGGCAGCGGCCGCCGCCGGTGACCTGATCGCCACCCGCATCGCCCTGCTGAAGCTCGTGGGAGTACAGGACGACAACCCGGATTATTGGGACCGGCTTGGGAAGGTGCAGGTTGAGCTTGGGTCCTTCCGAGACGCCTACTACGCATTCTCGCGGGCCCACGAGCTCGACCGAAGCAACACGGATGCTCTCAGCAACCTTACCCAGCTCGCGCTGATGAGCGGGGACGTGGATGCCGCCGAGGACCATGCGGAAAAGCTGGCGCTGCTGCAGCCGGACCATCCCGTCATCAAGCTGGCCCGGGCATATGGGGCGCTCAAACACTCCAACTTCGACGAAGCGGACCGGCAGATCGACCCGCTGCTGCAAGCTTTCCCGAGAGATCCGAGCGCGAACCTGCTGAAGGCAAGGGTCCTGCTCGGCCGTGGCAAGCGAAACGAGGCCGTCCGGGTTCTCGACGCCCAGACGCGCGGCAAGCCTGACGACGTCGGATCATGGAAAGCCCTCATGGCTTTGCATCAGCGAGACAGGAATTGGCCGGGAGTGCATCTCGCAGCCAGCCGCCTCGCACGCCTCAAGCCCGAGGAAACCAAGCCGGCCCTGGCGGCGATCGACGCGGCATTCCGGCGCAACGATATTGCCGCCGCCCTGCGCGGCTCGGAACGGTTCCTCCGTCCGGATGCTCCCGCGGATGGTGTCGGGCAGGTCCTGGCGATCTGGGCAGAGCGCTGGAAGACTCCCGCGGCGGTGGCCGAGGCGCGGAAGCGGAGCAAGACCGCTGGACCGTCACACCGCCTCGCTTACGCCACTTATTTCAACATGGCTGGGAGTCCGGACGACGCGGCGGCGATACTGGGCGGGCAGCCCCAACTGCCGCTTACCCCCGGCAACATGAGCACGAACTCGTTGATTGCCGAGACGCTGGCGCTGCGCGGGCAATATCGGGAGGCCAAGCAGCTGTTCGACGCGGTGCTCGCCAAAGAGCCCGATCATGTCCATGCGTTACGAGGTAGGATTAACCTGGAAATAAGGATGGGTGCGGCAAAGGCCGCCATCAAGGACGCGCAGCGGCTTGTGAGCGTCTCTCCGCGGTCGGCTCGCGACCGGCTCTTGCTTGCGCGAGCCTATACTGCGGCAGGGGAAAAGCGGCAGGTTGACCGCACTCTTTGGGACGCATTTCATGACATTCGTGCTGATTTCCTGCTCTACGAGACACTCCGGGCGCACGTGGTCAAATCCCGCGGTGCCGAAGCCGCCGCTAGCGTCGATGCCGAGTTCCAGCAGCAGCAGGACGTCGAACTTTACCGGAACTTCTTCTAATGTCCCCTCCTGACGATGCCGTAATGCTGCGGGACGATCTCGCTGAGGGGGAAGCAGCGACCGGCAGCTCGAGCAGCCGTCCGATCCGGTTCACGTCGAACATCGTCGGGCCGATCTTCCTGACGGCCGATCTTCTTTGCCTGTTCGCCAGCATCCCGGTCGCGCTCCTC
>DASUVP010000009.1:0-14217 GCA_036378895.1 Sphingomicrobium sp. | reverse complement strand
GGCCCAACACGGGGAACTGATGGCGTTCCGGCATCGCGGGTTCTGGAAGCCCATGGACACGCTCCGCGATCGAATGGAATTGGAAGCGCTTTGGAGCGACCCCGCTCCACCCTGGAAGACGTGGTAGCGTCCAATGCAGGCGAAGGTATACGTCCTCATCATCACGGCCGTCGTCCTTTCGGCGGTCGGCCAGATGGCGCTGAAGATCGCGGTCGAGCGTGCGCATTTGAAGGATGCCATTGCCGCCGGCGCGATGAGTGCTGCGGGGGCCGCCATTGGTTCGCCGGTCCTGTGGCTCGCCGTATTCATCTATCTGAGCAGCATCGTGCTCTGGCTCTGGGCATTGTCGGAAGCGGACCTGTCGACCGCCTATCCTTTTGTCAGCCTGGGCTTCGTCCTGACGATGATTTTCGCTGCAGTTTTCCTGAAAGAGATTGTGACGCCCCTGAAGCTCACCGGGACCATGCTGATCGTCATCGGCTGCGTGCTGGTGGCCAAGGGCTCTTGAGCGGCAGGCGGGACTCCCCTGGACATGTCGCCTGAACCCGAAACCGGAGGCTTGTTCCGAACACTTGCCGGCCTGCCAAAGAAGCTAACCGGCAGCGCGAAATTCTTCTGGGACCTCGGCACGCTGGTGGTCGGCCAGGTTGCGGCCAAGCTCATCGGCCTGCTCGCCTTCGCCTATCTGGCGCGCGTCCTCGATCCCGATTCCTACGGCGAGGTGGAGTTCGTGGCCGGGCTCGCCGGGCTTTTCGCGATGGTGGTGGATCTGGGACTTTCCACCATCGGTGTGAGGCGCGCGGCAGCCGCACCCGAGCAACGCGCCCAGCTTGCCGCGCAGATCTTCCTCATCCGCTTCGCTGTGGCGGTCATGAGCGCTCTGGCCATGGTCATCGGGCTCAACGTTCTCGGCGGATCGCCCGCTTTGCACGGGCTGGTCCTGCTCTACGGCGCGAGTCTCCTGGTCAGCGCCTTCTACCAGGAGTGGCTGCTGCAGAGCGCCGGGCTGATGGCGCAGGTAGCGGTTGCGCAAGTCCTTCGCACGTCGATGTTCTTCGCGGCCATCCTGCTGCTCGTGCACGGAGTCGGGAATGCCGTCCTCGTAGGCGCGTCCGAGATCGCGGCGGTCGCCGTTGCTGCCGCCTACGCGCTCCACGTGCAGAGCCGAAAAATCGGCCCGCTCCGCTTCTGGACGCGCTTCAATATGGGCTCGCTGATCCGCGAAGCGCTCCCTGTCGGTCTTGGAACGATGATCTGGTCAGCCGCGCAATACGTGCCGTTGTTCCTGATGGGCGCCCTGGTCGGCGGCGCGGGGACGGGCTTCTTCGCCGGCGCGAACCGCCTCGCTGCGTCGATCGCGACCTTCAGCTTCGTCTATCATTTCAATCTCTACGCAACTGCCTCGCGGGTGGCCCATGAAAGCGCGGAGGCCCTTGCGGCAATCATGCGCAGCTCCTTCCGCGCAACCGCCTGGCTGACGATCGGGGGCGCGCTCGCCGTTTCGCTCGCCGCCAGGCCGATCATGGAGATCGTCTTCGGGCGCGACTTCGGCTCCGCTGCCACGTCTCTCGCCGTCCTCATCTGGACCGTGCCGAGCATGTTCCTGGCAGGACACGCGCGCTGGTCGCTCATCCTGGCCAACTCGGAAATCGAGGTCTTCCGATCGCAGATCGTGGGCTTGGTGACGGTAACCGTTCTCGGCGTGGCGCTCGTGCCGTCCTATGCGGAGATCGGCGCCGCAGCCACGGCGCTCGGTGGGAATATCGGCGTATGGGTCAGCTCCTACGCGCTCGCCCGCCATCGCAAGGTGGAAACGCCGCCGCTGATGCTTGCGGTCAAGCCGCTCCTGCTGGCAGCCGCGCTCGCGCTCTGCACGATGCTAGTCGCCATGCCGGTGCTGGTTGAGGCCGGAATTGCCCTGGCGCTCTATGCCCTTATCGCACCGCTGATCGACCGCTCGCTTTGGAGTGACACCCTCCATCTCGCCCGCGCAGGACATATCGCTCAGTAAGGCGTGCGCACCATTGTCGATCGCACGGCCCGGAGCGCCTGCCGAACTCGCAGGTAACCTCTGTGACCGTCCAGCAGTCTCTCCCAGTGCCCGCGGTCTCTGAAGTAGTGCATGTCGATCCGCGGGATGTCGAACCGGTCCTTCCCGCGCTCGGGCACTGCAAGGCGCGTCCCGAACGCCATGCTATAATGTCGGCCGATCGCATCCACGACGTCCGGTGAGACGCGGCCATAGGGCGCTGCGAACCCTTCGACCGGCTTGCCTATCTGCCCGGAAAGATCCTCCGCGCATCCGGCGATCTCTTCCTCGCGATCGGCGGGGGACAGCTTGGTGAGATTGGCGTGAGTTCGGCTATGCCCGCCGAATTCGATTCCATCGTCCGCCAGCGCGCGCACCGTTGGCCAGTCCATCAGCTGCCGGGGCGGATCGTTTGCGCCCTGCCAACCTTCCGGCTGTCCCAGCCTTCGTGTCGGAATAAACACGAGCGCGGAAAAGCCATGCTGCTTCAGGATCGGAGCGGCGACCTGCCCGAAGTCTTCGAACGCATCGTCGAACGTGATGAGGACGCCGTCGTCCGCGGCGCCGTTCTTGCCCTCATGCCAGTCGATGAATTCGCTCAAGCGCAGGCTTCGGCGGCCGAGGTCGGCGAGAACCTGCATCTGTCGCTGGAAGACGGCGGGCGGAATGCTGGTCGGCCCCGCGGCGTCCGAGATCGAATGATAGGTGAGGACCAGCACTTGCCGCCTCAATCCTCGACCACGTGGGTCTCGAACACGCGCCGGTGAGCGTGCCATTTGTCGAGGTCGAACGAGCCGTCTGCGTTCAGGGAATCCACCGCCCCTTCGGCCATGGCCAAAGCATGATGGGTATTATCGTGCGCGAACAGACCCTGCCGCCCGAACGTCAACAGTCCCTGCATGCCCTCCGCCCAGCGATCGAGCACATTCAAATGGCTTTCGAAATCGCGGTCGTAAACCGGGTAGGCGTAGCCGAGTCGGCGCGTTTCCGTCCGCCGCACCTTCGCAGTCACGGGCAGCCCTACCCCGCCCAGCCACTCACATAGTTTGGCGCCCAGCTCGTCGTCACTTAGCCCCCAGAGCTCCTCGTGCGGGTCGCAGGGCAATTCGGCGCACAGGACGGTCACGCCCTTTGGCTCGGTGCTCGCCGAATAGTTCTTGGGCTCCGAGAGGCGCGAGATGGGCACGGCATACTCCGGAAAGTAGTGCGCATCATATTCCGTGAACTGGTCCTGCTCCAGCACCAGGTAGATCAGGATCATTCCGCGGTAGCGAATGCGCGACCCGCCCTCGACGACCTCGGGCGGCGCTGGCGGGTCCATGAGCGAGACGAGCGTCGTCAGCGGCAAGGTCGACCAGACGATCGGGGTCTCGATCCGGGTTTCGACGCCATCCTTCTTGTAACGGACGGCCTTCACTCGCCCGCGTTCATGCTCGATGCCGCTGACCGAGGCCTCGAGCGTGAAATCGGCGCCCAGCTTCTCCGCCGCGGACCGCAGGCGGTCGCTGATCTGACCGAATCCCATCCTAGGATAATAGAAACCGCCCGCCTGCGGCTTCTTGAGACCCGGAACCTGGCCGAGGATCTTCTTCAGGATCTTGCCGATCGAGCTACCCGAAACGCGACGCGTCGCCAGCGTCACCGCAAGCTCCTCGGGCGGCAGCGCCCAGAGCTTGCGCATATAGGGATAGTAGAAATTCTCGCACATGGCGGGGCCGAGCCCCTGGTGGAGAACGCTGGCGAACGTCGGCTCGCCCGCGCCGGCGCGGCGGAACGGCTTGGTCGCCGCATCCCACAGCAGCTGAAACGTGAAGCCCTTGGGCAGGCGCAGCAGCAGGTCGACGGGCTTCAGGGGGAAATGGATCCAGCGCCCTCTCAGCCGGATCCGTCCATGCCTCGGCCGCCAAAGCAGGTCCGGGCCAACCGCATCCTTGATCATCTGCATGAGGTGCGGTTCGGTCGAAGGGTGCAAACGATGACTGCCGAAGTCGCAGTGAACGCCATCCAGAACGAAACTTCCCGAATTGCCGCCGACCCTCGGGGCGCGTTCAAGAACCTTGACGGCAGCTTTGCCGCTTCCGGCGAGCATTAGCGCTGCGCCGACCCCCGCCGGACCGGCTCCAAGAACGACCACCGGCTCCTTCATGAATGCTCCACCGTCAATTTTGCGGGTGCCGCGCGTTTCAGCTGGACCAGGAACCCGATGAGGCCGCTGGCGTAGAGGACGGACTGCCAAACCAGCCCGATTGCGACGACCTGAGCGGGGTCGGCCCCGAACGGCACGAGCAAAGCGGCCATGCTCGCCTCACGAACGCCGAGTCCGCCGAGGCTGATCGGCGCGATCGCGATGATCTTCGCGGTGGTCCAGGCGAAGAACCAGGCGGCTACGGGTGCTTCGACATGCGCTGCCTCCGCAAAGGCGATGTTAATGCCCACGAACAGGCACTGCACCGCCATGGAAATAAGCAGGCACAGCAACAATCGGCCCGGGCGACGCGCGAGCTCGGCGGCCAGATGAATCATCTTCGTCAGCAGGCGGGCTAGCTTTCCCGGCCGCTCGTTCCGGCCGGCAAAGCGGTCAAGCGCCGGCATCGCAACGAGCCCACCGGCCGCGACAGCAAGCAGCCCCAGCAACGGCCAGCCGAGCCAGATGCCGGAATCGAGCCGAGGGCCCCATGCAAGCCAGGCCGAGGCCACAGCGATCAGTGCCAGGCCCAGCGTGTCGATCAGCCGGTCGGCCACCGAACCCATCGCCAGGCGGCCTTTGTCATCCGCGTGCTTCATCACGAGGCCCGCCCGCACCACGTCACCGCCGGCGACGCTGGGCAAGGCGAGATTGGCCGCGAGTCCCGCCAGATGTGCGCGAAACGCCTGCCGATAGGAAATGCCGCTCCCGATCAGGATGCGCCATTTGGCCGCTGCGGCGGCATGTCCGGCCAGGAACAGGCCAAGCGCGCCCAGCCAGAGCGGAAGCGATATCTGCCGTGCCGCCGTCCAAACTTCCGCGAACGGGACCAGATAGAAGATGAGCGCCAGCATCAGCCCGCTGACGCAAAGGCGGATGATCCAGGCCGTCATTCGACCCCGGCCCGACTTCTCTGGAACTGGGGGCATGCTCAAGTGGGCGGAAAATCCGCTCTCGCTCGCGACGGCCGCAGGTTCAAACGCGCAATCATGTCTGCGATCAGGCCGAGCGCCCAGAGCAGCACCGCGCCGAGCAACCCTAGCACCGCGGTTTCCGACAGATTGTCGATGAAGACGTCGTAGACGCCCTTGGTGAAACCCATCATGAAAAGCAGCAATCCGGCCGGCAGATAGATGCGCAGCGGCTGGAAATAGACTGTCAGCCGGAACACCAGGAACATGAAGTTCCAGAAGTCGCGGGCGCGCATCTTGGAGTGCCCAACCCGCTTGCCATAGACGATCGGCAAATAAGCGACGCGCAGTCCCGAAGCGAGCATGCACAAAGTGATGGTCGTGGTGAACGAGAATGCGTCGGGCAGCAGGGGTATGAATTGCTCCAGAGCCTCGCGCCGGAACAGGCGCAGTCCCGAGTTGAGATCGGTGATCCGATGTCCGGCAAGGATGCCCGCGGTGCGGTTGAGGACCCACTTCGCCGGCCGCCGGACCAGCGGCACACCAGCCATCGCCGCGCCGCGATCGCCTACGACCATGTCGTTGTAGGCGGTCATCGCGATCATTTCCGGCAAGTAGGACGCCGGATAGGTGCCATCGGCATCGATGATGGCGATGAGCGGTGCGGTGCTGACCGCGATACCGGCCTTCAGCGACCGTCCGTAGCCGCCGTTGTGCGGCATGTTGACGACCGTCGCTCCGGATGCCTGAGCGCGCTTCAGCGTATCGTCGGAAGAGCCGTCATTTACGACGATGATCTCGTGCGAAATCCCAGCGCTGGTCAGCTCGGACCGGACGGATTCCACCGTCGCCTCGACCGCCCCTTCTTCATTGTAGGCCGGGATGATCACCGACACCGTAGGCTCGAAGCCCGGTTGCTCAGCCATCAGTCTCGATGCGGCCAGTTGCCGGCTTCCTTCCAACGCCCCACTCCCCCTCGGCAGGTCAGAAAATGAAGATATAGAATGCGTTCAAGGAGTAAAGTTGGGGTAGGCGCGCACGTGCCACCTGTGCCATCTTAGCACAATCGCTTGCGAACATACTGTTGTTACATGACAAGTTCGTCATAGGATGGTCCCGATGGGACAAGGCACCGTCTCCCCGGGTCACGAGGCCGATTTCCCAGCGGGAAGGAACTCACCGCTGACGCGTGATTTGCCTGAAGCGCCGGCCGGAGCGGTTGGGTGAATTATTACAGCACCCGCAGCAAGGATCCGCTCCGCATCGCGGTCGTCACGACCTTCTATCCGCCGTGCAACTTCGGCGGCGACGGCAATTACATACGCAACTTCGTGCATTCGCTAGCCCGACGCGGGTGCGAAGTCGAAGTCATATACGACGCCGACGCTTGGAGGATCGGCAAGAGCGCCCTTCGCCCGCCCTCTTCGCCTTCGACAGTGGACCAGCCGGCCGGTGTGACGGTGCACCAGCTCGAAAGCGGCTGGCCGCTGGCATCCACACTGCTGACCCACCAGACTGGTCGGCCGATCGTCCAGAAGTCCGCGATCGAGGCGATTCTCGCGAGCGGCTTCGACGTCATCCATTTCCACAATATCTCGCTGGTCGGCGGCCCTGGCGTGCTGGCGTTGGGAGAGGGGATCAAGCTCCTCACGGTCCACGACCACTGGCTCATTTGCCAGAACCACATCCTGTGGAGGCACAATCGCGAGCTGTGCGACAAGCGTGAATGCTTCCGGTGCGCGGTGGCGTTCGGACGACCGCCGCAGACGTGGCGGCAGACGTCATTGCTGGAGGACAAGCTCGCTCACGTCGACGAGGTCATTGCGCTTAGCCAATCGATAGCCGACCGGCATCGCGAATTCGGCCTGAATCGGGAAATGTTGCGGATGGCCTCGTTCATGCCGGATGCCGACGCGAAGCCGAGCCATACTCCACCGGGATCGTCCCATCATCGGCCCTACTTCCTGTTCGTTGGACGGCTGCAGAACTTCAAGGGACTTCAGGACGTCATTCCCTGCTTCAACGATGACAGTCCGGCTGACCTGCTGATAGCCGGCGCCGGTGAGTATGAGGCCGAGCTTCGGGCCATGGCGAAGGGACGCAAGGCGATCACTTTCCTCGGCCAGGTCGAGCCGGAAAAACTGGGGGCGCTTTACAGGGACGCAATCGCGCTCATCGCTCCGTCGCTGTGCTACGAGGTCTTCCCGATGGTGGCGCTCGAGGCGTTCCGCGAGGGAACGCCCGTCATCGCCCGCAACCTTGGGCCCTACCCGCAGATTATCGAGGAAAGTCAGGCCGGGCTCCTGTTCGATGATGAGGCCGGCCTTTGCGAGGCCATCGCCGCGCTCGCCTCCGATCCTGCGTACAGGGATCGCTTGGGCGCTTCGGGTCGTACGGCCCTTGCCGAGCGCTGGACGGAGACGACCGCCATCGACGAGTGGCTGTCCCTCGTTCGATCGATCGCGGTCAGGAAAGAGCTGAGCGACACCATCCGGAAAATCGACGCGCTTGCCGGAAACCCGAAGTCCCAGGTCAGCGGCATGGCCTCCGCGATCGAGGAGGGCCCGTGAACGACGTCCGCAACGTTCCACGCAAGGCATCGAGCAGGCCCGCGGCTTCAGCTCCCAACGCGGGGGAAAAGGTGCGTCTGGACCGGCGGTTTTTGCTGTTCAGCCTTCTCGCCGCATTGATTCTGTCCTGGCCATTGCTGGCGTTCGGCCGTCCCGCTTACATCCAGGACAGCGCGGCATATTACAAAGGCGGCCGCGCCGCAGTGTCATTCGCGCTGGCGAAGATCGACCAGCCGGGGCAGCCCGCCACGGGCGCGCAGTCCGCGGGATCACCTCACAGGAATGCCGCGAGAGAAGCCAGCGGCGTCCGGTCAATCACCTATAGTGTCGTGGCCTATCTCCTGTCGGCGCCGCGAGCCACGATGGTGCTTCTAGCTCTGGTGCAAGCGTTGGCGGCCGGAGCGATCATGGTAGCCGCGCTGGGGGCATTCGGAGGGCTCTCGGCGCGCCGGACGACAGCCACTTTGGTTTTGCTCTCCGGTGCATCGACCGCCGCCGTAACCTCCTTCCTCGTCGTTCCCGACATCTTCGCCGGGCTTCTCATTGCGTCGATGATCCTGCTGGCGGCCGCTCAGTCGCGCCTCAGCACGGGCGTCCGTCTAATGTGCGCGGCAATCGCCGCCTTCGCCATGACAGCTCACCCCAGCCACATCCCGCTGGCCGGAGGCATGGCGATACTCGGACTCGGCTGGGTCGCGGTCGGGCGCTACATCGACAGCCCGCCGCCTCGATGGACCTGGGCATGGGTCGTAGCCCCGCTGCTGGTCGGCGGACTGACAATCCTTGCGCTCAATCGCGTTGCCTTTGGGGAAACGAGCCTGACGTCCAAGCAGTATCCGTTCCTGCTTGCGCGATCGGTCAATGACGGCCCGGGACGCTGGTACCTCGAGAAGAATTGTCCTGAGCTGCGCTATACGATCTGCACGCTGTACCCGCACGGCCTGCCAAAAGGCGGCGCACTGGAGTTCCTGTGGGGCAAGGACGGCGTCGTCGAGCGCGCCACTCCAGCCCAAATGGACCAGATCCGCGCCGAGGAACGCGAGATCGTTGTCGCCGCAGCACGGGAATATGCCGGCTATGAGGTGCGGAAGCTGTCGTTCAACATCGCCCGCCAGCTCTTCACGTTTCAACCCTACCCCTTCGAGCACCGCTTGGTGGTGGATGAAACCGGCACTCCGCAGCTCGCACCGGCACCTCGGACCAACCAGGGACTACTTCGCATCATCGGCCTTCTGACGGCCATCAGCGCGGCCCTTGGCGCGGCCTGGCTTGGCTGGACCTTTTTCAAAGAGCGTGGCTTGCGGCCTGTGATCGCGTTGGTGTTCTTGGGCATCCTTGGAAATGCCGCGACGTGCGCGATCCTCTCCGCCGTGTCTCACCGTTATCAGGCGCGGGTTGTGTGGCTGCTCCCCTTGTTCGCCTTGGCCCTATACGGCTCACTCGCCGCCCGAAGAACCGATAGGGTCAACCGCTAGCAAATCAGTGTAGCGCCAGTCGCTGGTCTCCGGAGTGTGCCGGCGTGTTGTAGTGAGGATGATTGAAAAGATGGGCGACGTACATCTGCTCGTGCCACAGCGCGGGCAATGTGCTGAAGTTGTGCCGAAGGCCAGCAATGTTGGCCAATTTGCGATCGTCGTGGGACCGGTTGAATTCGTTGATGGCGAGAAGCTCGCCGGTGAATTCATTGTAACAATAGGATGCGCCGCCAGCGACGTCGTCGAAATAGCAGAAGACTCGGGGAAGCAGGTTCTCATACGGCAGATCTAGGATCCGCAACGCGGCCGCCGTCGACGAATAATAGTCAAGGTCAAACGAGATGAATCCGATCGGCGCCGGATTGGATTCACCGAAGCGCTGAACCGTGTCCCGAACGTCGCCAATGATCAGCTCGGCCGACCGCAGGCGCTCCTCGAGCTTTTCGACGTCGATCGCGTAGAAGCCCTGCTCCCAAGCATAAGGCATGTCCCGATAGTCGGTCGGAGCGGGCAGGCCTGCTCCGGAATCGAAGCCGTAAATGTCGATCTCCACGCCCGTCTCGCGGGTGACGTGGCGCGCGTGATCCTCGAGCGCCAGTAAGCCGTTGCCGCCGGCGACGCCGAACTCGATCGCCGAGATTTTCGGAATGCCGAGCTTCGTCGCAAGGCGGCCTGCCTGCAGCAGCCCAAAACCATATTGCGAGCGGGTCACGGACCTCACGCGAAGCTTTGCGTCGTAGCTGAGAAAGTTGAAGACGGTGTCGAGCGCGCGCAGCACCAGAAAGCGGGTCGGCGCCGGCTCGCTCAAGGAGTCTAAGCCAGCGCGGATCAGTTGCCGGAGCTTCATCGGCCGGCCGATACGGTAAGACGCAACATGAAACCCCCAGCGAGACTAGATGACGAACGATGCCGCGCGGGGAAATTCAGTCAAGCCCAACGGGCGACCATCTCGCGAAGCGGGTCAATGCGGGACATTTCGACGTCAGATTTTAGCAGCAAACTTTCGACCCGCGCGTGCGTTGCTCCCATGGAACGAGTGCGATGGCTTACTATCGTGGCACCGCCAGAGAGGATCGCGCGAAGGCGCTCGCGGGCGTCCTGCTCGTTCATGTGGCTCTGGGCGCGGTGATCCTGACCGGCCTCAACGTCCACAACGTCCGCCAGGTTGTCGAAACGCTGAAGACGTTCGACATCGACGAGCCGCCTCCGCCTCCTCCGCAGCCGCCCCCGCCGCGCGAAGAGGCGCAGCGCGCGAAGGAAGAAGAGGGAGCGGCGGGCAAGAAAGCCGAGCCGTCGTCGATTGTCATTCCCAAACCCAAGATCGTTGTCCCCGCGAAGCCGCCGGTCGCGGCGGCGCCCGTCGCCGGAACAGGAAGCGCGACGACGTCCGGCGCGGCGACCTATGGCACCGGACCGGGCGCCGGCGGCTCCGGCACCGGCCGAGGCGGCGGGGGGACCGGCGACTTCTCCGGCTACACTCCGGCACGGCGCATTACCAAGATCCCGGACAGCGAATATCGCCGGATCACGACCGCCAGCGGCCAGCGCAGCGGGAGGATCGGGATCACCTTGAAGGTCAACACCGACGGGCGGCCATCAAACTGCCGGATCGCCCGCACGAGCGGCAATCCAAGCGTCGATGCGTTGTTCTGCCAGCTTGCCGTCCAGTACGTCCGCTTCCGGCCGGCGCAAGATGCCAATGGCAACCCGGTTGCGCAGGACATCACCTGGCACCCGGACTGGTCACCGCGCTAGGAAAGGCTAGCGGGCGGCGAGACGAGCGGCGTCCCGGCCGTATACGTCGTCGAGGAAGGTGATGTCCGATCCGCTCGGGACCGCCGTCATGTAGGTCAGATAGACCGGAACCGGCTTCGCGAGCGGGACCTTTTCCTCGGTACCGGCGCCTTTCCAGGTGAGATCGCGGTCGAACAGCCAGCGGCTCAGCCGCCACGCGCTTTCCAGCCTCACGCAGCCGCCGCTGTAAAGACGCGAAGCTTCCTCGAACAATTGGCGATCAGGATTGTCGTGCAGGTAGACGCCCTGCTCGTTCGGGAACATGAACTTGATCCGGCCCATCGAGTTGTGCGGTCCGGGCTGCTGACGGATCAGCACCTTCTGCCGGCCGTCGGCAACAGCCTGCCAGTCAATGATCGAAGGATCGAAAATCTTGGGGTCGTCCACGAAATCCGAGACCACTTGGTAGCCCAGCCGGTCGAGATATTGCACGCCCTGTTTCACGACGTTCGGCGCGATCCGTTCGGCTGCAAGGTCGGGCGGCACGTACCAGTAAGGGTTGAGGCTCGCGAAACGGACGTATGCGGCCATCATCGGGGTCGGGTAGACCGGCTTTCCGACCACCACGCGCATTGAATCCACGACGTCGCCGCCTTCGTACATGAAAAGGCGCTGTGCGGCGGAATTCACGACGATGTAACGCCCGTCCCCCGTGGGAAGCTCGCGGGCGCGTTCCATGTTGATCCTGATCTGGCGGCGCTGGGCCGCCGACATCTCGCTGGTGACTAAAGCGTTGCGCAGCGCGCCGTAGATCGGGTGCATCCAGCCGATTTGGGCGACGTAGCGCTCGAGGGACGGAGCCTTGGCCGCCTGTTCCAGGATGGATTTGGTCGACGGAGCCGAGGGACGAAGCTCTTGATCGACGAAGATTGTCCCGACGTCGGTGGGCTGGCGAAGGTCGCGAACATAATCGACGAAGGCTTCGCTCAGCATCATGTCCGCGCGCCGGATCGCCTTCGCATTGACCGATCGCGCCGCGCTGACTGCGTCCCGGAGCTCGTCCACCCGATAATTGCTGGGGTTCAAGCCATCGAGCTCGGCACTGGCGAGCATGTCGATCAGCAGCGCAGCCTGCCTGCCCTGCTGCGAAAGCCATAACGGACGCTTGTCCCGGCTTTTGTAGAATTCGGAAACGCCCTTCGCGCCCGCGATGGTCAGCGGGACGGCCGCATTGGGCGCGGCGATCACGGGCGAGGTGGTGGCGGCCGCCCCGAGGGCGAACGCAAGTGCGCCGGCGCAGATTGAAAGAGTGCGCACCGGCCGCTGGGGGCCGGTGCGCACTACACGCATACTGATCACAAGGTCTCCGGCCGGATTAGCCGCGCTCACCCGAGCGTGCCGGAGCCGTATATGTGGGGGCCGGAGCCGTCGAGGACGGGGCACCCGCATAATATTGTCCGTTCTGGACATAGCCGTCGACGCGGCCGTCATTGTCACGGTCGGCCCAGATGGCGCCGGCGACGCCGCCGACAGCCGCACCGATCACCGCGCCCTCGAGAACGCTAAGGCCCGGAATGACCGCACCGGCCACACCGCCGAGCACCGCGCCGCCAACGGCGCCAGTCGCGACGCGGCGAAGCGTCGGATCGTAGCCCTGCGGAGTGCCCGTGTAATACTGGCCGTTCGAGACATATCCATCGACGTAACCGTCGTTGTTCTGGTCGGCCCAAACCGCACCGGCGAGACCACCGATCGCTGCGCCGACAGCGGCGCCTTCGATCACGTTCACGCCCGGTACCACCGCACCAACGGCTGCGCCGCCGGCTGCGCCGACTGCTGCACCCTGTGCGATGTCACCGGCGGTCTCGCTGTCCGTCGCGCATGCGCTCAGGGCAACCGAGCTGGCCAGTACGACTGCCAGAAATGATTTTTGCATCGTTTTTCTCCCGATTGTTGATCTTCCGGACCATGCTCCGGGCCCCGAGGACCCCCGGCGAACGCAGCATGTCACGCGCGAGGAAACGACGTTTGCGCAACATCGTTCCGGCAACGCGACAATGCGTCAGCGCGGGATTTGGTCCCCACGACCGTTCAACCCTTCACGAAACGTCGCCCAGGGTTTACAAACTTTCCGTAACATGCCCGTAACGATCTATCACAATCCACTCTGCGGAACATCCCGAAAGACGCTCGAAATTCTTCGCGAAAGCGGGGCCGATCCGAGGGTCATCGAATATCTTCAGACGCCACCGAGCCGCGACGAGCTGAAACGAATTTACCAGCGTGCCGGCATGAGCCCGCGCGAGGGATTGCGCGCAAAAGAGGCGATCGCCCAGGAACTTGGCCTCACCCGGCCGGACGTCAGCAACGACGAGATCCTGGATGCGATGATGGAGCATCCGATCCTCATCAACCGGCCACTGGTCGAGACGGACAAGGGCGCCAGGCTGTGCCGTCCGCAGGATGTCGTGCGCGAAATTCTCTAGCTTTCCCTCACTGACAAGTCGCTGAAAGCAGCCCATATTCCGGGGCGATGAGTCGTCTCGACCCGCGCCTCCTGCTGCAGGGATATGCCGCCGGCATTTTTCCCATGGCCGACAGCCGCGAAGCATCCGAACTGTTCTGGGTCGAGCCTCGCTCCCGAGCGGTCATTCCGCTTGAGGAATTCCACCTGTCCCGCTCGCTGAGGCGAACCATTCGCTCGGGTAATTTCGTGGTTACGATGGACCGTGATTTTCCTGCGGTGATTGAAGGCTGCGCCGACCGCGAGGAAACTTGGATCAATGCCGCGATCGAGCGGGCGATGCTCGCATTGCACGCATCCGGCCATGCTCATTCGATTGAAGTCTGGGGCGACGGCGCGCTGGTCGGAGGCCTGTACGGGGTGAAATTGGGCCGTGCTTTCTTCGGCGAAAGCATGTTCAGTCGGACGACCGATGCATCCAAGGTAGCGCTGGCCTGGCTCGTCGCCCGATTGCAGGCGGGAGGTTACACCTTGCTCGACTGCCAGTTCATGACCCCGCACCTTGCCTCGCTCGGCGCGGTGAACATCAGCCGCAAGGCCTACGTGTCGTTGCTTTCCGGAGCGCTCGGCGGCGGCGCGGACGCGGGTTCCGGCGCGGCGGCGTTCCCATCCGACGGCTCGGGCGAGGCAGGTTCCCCGCGCCCGTCGTCGCCCGATATTCTCGCGCTCGACCGGCTGCTCGAGGCCACCGGCGCCGCCGGTTCGCCGGCCGCCGAAGGATATGTCATCGCGCAGCTCTTGGGCCAGACATCGTAGACCGGGTGCTCGACGACGTTGAGCGACGGCGAT
>DASUVP010000008.1:0-2377 GCA_036378895.1 Sphingomicrobium sp. | reverse complement strand
GCCGGAGGTCGGTCCTATGCCGAACGGCAGCGGTGCCGCCTGGTTTTTGGACTCACGCTTGTTCCAGAGACCCTTCATCGTGAAGTTGAGGTCGTCGGCAAATTCGTAACGGATGTTGCCGAACAGACCGAGCCGCTCGAGCGGGATTTGCAGGAAGTTGAACGGTCCGAAGTTGAACCGGTCGGCCGGGCTTACGAAAGCGCGGAAATCCGCGGGTGTCGTTGCCCGCCCGATGACCGGAGCAATCAGCGTCGCGTTTCCTCCAATGAACGCCGAACCGGTGTAACGGCCATTGGGCGTGAAGCTCGAACAGGTCGCCTGGCAGGCGGTGGTGTAGGGCTCGGGGAAGAGCGACAAAGCGCGATCGGCCGTCGAGACCTCGTTCTGCTTCACATAGCCTCCGCCGAGGACGACCTGGAGCGGTCCGTCGCCCCCATTGCCCCAGCTCAGCTCGTAATCCTGGGTAAAGCCGTCCCCCTCATCGAGGTACTTGCCCCACTGCGCGCTGGCGCGGAAGCCGTCCTGGCTGCGCTTCGTGATGATGTTGACCACGCCCGCGATGGCGTCCGAACCGTAGATCGCGGAAGCGCCGTCCTGAAGCACCTCGATGCGCTCGATCGCGCTTTCGGGAATCGCGTTCAGGTCGGTCGAGCCCGGGACGCCGCTGGCCGATGCGCCATTCACGAAGCGAAGGCCATCGATCAAGACAAGCACCCGGCGGGAGCCGAGGTAGCGCAGGTCGATCTCCGCCGCGCCGGCGCCGACACCGCCACCGTCAGGCGGATTCCCGAGGTTACCGGAATTGTTGAACTTGCTGTTGAGGCCGCCGCCAGAGCTCGGCAGCCGCTGCAGGATGTCGTTGACCGAGCTGAGGCCGGTCTTCGCCATGTCCTCCTGGTCGACAAAGACGATCGGCGCGTCCTGCGAAAGCGGATCGCGGCGGATGCGAGAGCCGGTGACGACGATGTCGCCCCCTTCCGTCGACTCCTGAGACGTCGTCGATGGAGTTTCCGCCACGTCAGGTGGAGGCTGCGTGCTCTGTGCGCCGGCGGAAGTCGCGATTGCGACGGCTGCAAGCGCTGTGCTTGCCCGGAGTGCAAACGGCATGCGAGTCATCAAAAGCCCCCTTTTGTGTCGACTGGTTCGTCCCAGGTCGAAACAACATTATCCCACGTTAAGGGGGTGCAACAGCGGGGAGTCTCCAAACGGTAACAGATTTGCTGCCAACTGATGCAAATCGTCTACACTTGTCCGCCATCTCCAGGCGCGGGCTGGGCGAGATAAGCCAGCCGCCGCATTTCGCGGCGGCCGCGGGTGACGGTGTCGAGGATCAGGCCGGCGAAGAAGCACAACACGGCGACAATGGTCATTCCCGTGGCGAGGATTGCGGTTGGAAAGCGCGGCACCAGGCCGGTTTCGATGTAGGTGAACACCAAGGGAATCGCGAGGACCAGCGCGGCCAGGAGCAGCAGCGCGCCTATCCCGCCGAAGAAAAGCACGGGCCGCTCGATCCGGTAGAGCGTGACGATCGTCTTCAAGATCCGCCAGCCGTCGCGGAAGGTCGAAAGCTTCGAATGCGATCCCTCCGGCCTGGCCAGATAGCGAGTCTCGATCTCGCCGACGGGCATCCGGAGCTCCAGCGCATGGACGCTCATCTCCGTCTCGATCTCAAATCCCTGCGAAAGGACCGGGTAGCTCTTCACGAAACGCCGCGAGAATACGCGGTAGCCTGAGAAGATGTCGGTGAAGCTACGCCCAAACAGACCGGCAAGCAGGCGCGTGAAGAGGCGGTTTCCGAGCACATGGCCGCCGCGGTAGGCGTCCGTCGCATCGTGGCGCCTCGTTCCGACGACCATATCGAGATTCTCGGTGATCAGCTGGCGCACCATTTCGGGCGCCGATGCCGGTTCGTAGGTCAGGTCGCCGTCCGCCATGACGTATACGTCGGCTTCGATGTCGGCGAACATGCGCCGCACCACGCAACCCTTGCCCTGCTGGCTCTCCGTCCGGACAACCGCCCCAGCGGCGGCGGCGACTTCGCGGGTCCGGTCGCGGCTGTTGTTGTCGTAGACGTATACAATCGCGCCGGGGAGCGCCTTGCGGAAACCTTCGACAGTCGCGGCGATGGCCGCTTCCTCGTTATAGCAAGGCAGGAGCACGGCGATGCGCTGATGCTTCTTGGCCACCCGTAAACCCCCTCGTCATCCCCGCGAAAGCGGGGACCCAGTCTGCTATAGCTAGGTTCCCGCTCGCGCGGGAATGACGATTATTTCTTAGCAGCCGGTTTCTTCGCCGGAGCCTTCTTCGCGGCAGGCTTCGCGTCAGCCTTCGCAGCCGCAGCCTTGGCTTCGGCCGGCTTGCCGCCCGGGGCGTCCTT
>DASUVP010000007.1:0-14884 GCA_036378895.1 Sphingomicrobium sp. | reverse complement strand
CCGATGGCCGTCATGCTGGTCGTGGTGCTGATTTTGGTCGCCTGGTTCGGTGGGTATTTCTCATGAACGAGATGACCACTGTCACTACTGCCAAGGACTGGGCGAGCGACCAGGAGGTCCGCTGGTGCCCGGGCTGCGGCGACTATGCGGTCCTGAAGGCCGTTCAGCGTACGATGCCGGATCTCGGCGTCGCGCGCGAGAAGACGGTGTTCGTAAGCGGCATCGGCTGCTCCAGCCGCTTCCCCTATTATATGGCGACCTACGGCTTCCACACGATTCACGGCCGCGCGCCGGCGTTCGCCACCGGCATCAAGCTCGCCAATCCCGAGCTCGACGTGTGGATCATCACCGGCGACGGCGACGCTCTGTCGATCGGCGGCAACCACACGATGCACGTGCTTCGCCGCAACCTCGACTGCCAGATCCTGCTTTTCAACAACGAGATCTACGGCCTGACCAAGGGGCAGTATTCGCCGACCAGCCGCGTCGGCACACGCAGTCCCTCCACGCCATTCGGATCGGTCGACCGGCCGGTGACGCCCGGACTGTTCGCACTCGGCTCTGGCGCCCGGTTCGTTGCGCGGGGGATCGACGTCCACAAGAACCTGCCGGACGTGCTCAAGGCGGCGCACGCGCACCGAGGCGCGAGTTTTGTCGAAATCTTTCAGAACTGCATAGTTTATAACGACGATGTCTTCGGATCCTTCACCGCGCGCGATGCAGCTGCGGAGAAGCAGCTCTGGCTGCAGGCTGGGGAAAAGATGCTGTTTGCTAACGGCACGAAGGGCCTGGCCCTCGACGTGGAGCGGCTGGCATTGAAGGTTGTCGAGGGCGACGATCCGGCGGTGCTGGTTCACAATCCGAAGAACCGGGGCGTTGCCGCAATGTTGATCGACCTGCCGCAGGGTTTCCCGGTTGCGCTTGGCGTCATCTACGACGATCCGGCGCCGACCTTCGAGCAAGCGGTGATCGAGCAGAATGCGGCCGCTGCTTCGGGCAAAAAGGCGGATCTGCAGGCGCTCGTTTCAAAGGGCCAGACCTGGCAAGTCGAAAAAGAGCCGCACAAGCTTTGAGTCTGCTCCTTGCGACATTGCTCGGTTTCTCGGCGCAGACAGTATTGGCTGCACCTGCTCCCCAGCCAGCGCCGCCACCCGGCGCGCTGCGGCCACCCCCTGCACCGAAACCGGGCTCCCTTTCGCTCGTCGTTGCGACGAGCGGCACGCAGGAGGACCCGCGACCAGCTCCCTGTGGCCCGAACGGCGATTGCAACGATTTCCACTATCTCTCGACCTTCACGGCCGCGCAGACGCTGGATGGCGCGCCCTTGCCGGAAAGCTTCGAAGCGCGGCTGAAGCTTCATTCGCCCTACATCAGCAAATATCGGCTCGCGCTGATTGTTGAGCGGCTGGACGATGGCTCGCTCATTGTCAGGAGGCAAACGGGCTTCAACGGGCGCAATGGCATCGGCTGCTTTTACCTCCCCGACGAATGGCCCGTCGATTGGCAGCCGCAAGCGCCGGAAGTGCGCTATCAGGCCAAATCGCTCTGCGTCTTCGAGGCGAGCGAGATCAATCCGAACGCTCCGAAAGACTAGGCTCGGATCGGAGCTGACCGTTGGACAATCTGACCCACTCGATGGCCGGCTGGGTGCTGGGCCAGGCCGGTCTGAAGACCGCCACGCGCAAGGGCCTTGCCGCCCTCATCCTCGGCGCGAACATGCCGGACATCGACGTCTTTTTCGGCAACGCGCCCTGGGACCCGCTGGCGATCCATCGCGGCTTCACCCACGGGCTGGTCGGCGGAGTGGTTGTCATGCCGCCCATACTCGCCGGGCTGTTATGGCTGCTCGACCGCTGGGAGCTTAGTCACGGCAAGCAGTTCAAGAGCGGGCTGCCGATGCGCTTCGGCTGGCTCGTCCTGCTTTGCTACCTGGGTGCGGCGACGCATCCGTTGCTCGACCTGCTGACGACCTATTCGGTCCAGCTTTTGTCGCCCTTCTCCAACCTCTGGTTCCACGCCGACGGCCTGTTCATCATCGATGTCTGGCTGTGGCTCCTGCTCGCCGTCGGGATCGGCGTGTCCAAGCGGCGCGAGCAGCACGGCAAGGAATGGCGAAAGCTACCGCAGGCCGTGATCGTGATCGTCCTCGCCTACATCGGCCTCAATCTGTTTGTGACCAACCGCGCCGAGGCCGCGGTCCACGATTGGGCGAAGGGACGTCAAGTGGCCTCCACCTTCGCCTCGCCACCGCCCGTCGCCTTCTGGCGCCGCGACCTCGTCTGGCGGGAGGACGGCTGTTACCGGCGGAGCGCCTATGACCCGCTCGCCGGCGGCTTCGGCGTGGTGTCCGAATGCCAGCCGACCAACATGGGCGACCCGCTGGTGCGCAAGGCGATCCGCCGCGACCCCCGCCTGCGCAAATTCCTCAAATGGTCGATCCTCCCGCAGGCGGAAGTCGTCCGCGAAGGGTGCAGTGCCCGGATCGCCATCGGTGACGCGCGCTATGGCCGGGGGCGCCGGTCCCGGCTGGCGCGGGAAACGGTCCTGCCTCTCAGCGGGCCGGGCTGCCCGCCGGCCCTCGACAACAGCCGTTCGAGTTCATAACTGGCGCGTCATGAGCACGCGCGGCGCACATCTCGTGCATGGCGATCGCGGCTTCACGACGGGCGGGGGCCTGATCGCGCGGCTCATTGCGCCCGGCGTCCGCGGCGTTCTCGACAGGATCGACCGTCATCTCGAACATGGCGGGATCGACGCCACGCTGCCCGACGGCACTCGGCGAAGGCTCGGCTTCCGCGCGCCCGGCGCGGCCGCCCGGATCGAAATTATTAGCTGGATGGCTTTGGTCCGGCTCGCCGTGTCCGGCTCGGTCGGCTGGTACAAGGCCTGGGAGCTCGGCGAATGGACCTCGCCCGACCCGGTGCCCCTGTTCGAATTGTTCAGCGCCAACGCCGTTTCGCTGGGCGAGCTCGGCCGGGCCAAGGGGCCGGCGCGCTGGCTCAACGCGCTCGCCCACCGCCTCCGTGACAACAAGCCCCAACAGGCCAGGGCGAACATCGCCGCCCACTACGACCTCGGCAATGATTTCTATTCCGCCTGGCTCGATGAGACGATGACCTATTCGTCGGGCCTGTGGGGGGAGAGCGATGCGCTCGCTGATGCCCAGCGCAACAAGATCGGCCATCTGCTCGACCGGCTCGACATCAAGGAAGGCGACCGGCTGCTCGAGATCGGCTGCGGCTGGGGAAGCCTCGCCATCGAGGCCGCCCGGCGCGGCGCAAGCGTCGTCGGCCTGACCCTGTCGCGTGAGCAGAAGGCCTGGGCGGAGCGCGAGATCGCAAAGCGTGGGCTGACCGACCGGATTGAGATCCGTTTGGAGGACTATCGCGACGTGTCTGAGCCGTTCGACGCCATCGCTTCAGTCGAAATGGTCGAGGCGGTCGGGCGCCGCTGGTGGGGCGCCTATCTCGACTGCATCGCGCGCAACTTGAAGCCGGGCGGGCGCGCGGCGCTGCAGCTCATCTTCATGCAGCCGGAAGTCTTCGCCAACTATGCCCGCAACGCGGACTTCATCCAGACCTACATCTTCCCCGGGGGGATGCTGATTAACGAGCCGGAATTCGGTGCCTTGGCGATCGAGCGGGGCCTTTCATGGCAGGACCGCAGCCCCAATTTCGGAGCCGACTATGCCCGCACGCTGAAGTGCTGGCGGAAAAAATATGACGAAGCGGTCGAGACGGGAAAGCTGCAGGGCTTCGACCCCGCCTTCCACCGCCTGTGGCGCTATTATCTGATGTATTGCGAAGGCGGCTTCCGCGGCGAAGCCATCGGCGTCAGCCAGGTCACGCTGGTCAAAAGCTGACCGCCGCGCGCATCTCGGTCGCACGCGGCGGTACGAGCTCTCCGTCAGGCCGGCAACGAAACCGCGTCAGTCACGTGGATCACCCCGTTGGACTGCAGGAGATCCGCCTGAACGACGGTGGCGACTCCGCCATTCTCATCGACGATGACGACCTTGCCGTCCTGCAGCTTGGCGGTCAGCTGCGAGCCCTCGGCGGTCGTGAGCTTGGCTTCGCCCCCGCCCTGATTGATCAGCTGCAGGATCGCGGCCGCAGTATATTGGCCCGGAACGACGTGGAAGGTCAGAATCTTCGCGAGCTGATCGCGATTTTCCGGCTTGAGCAACGTGTCGAGCGTCCCGGCGGGAAGCTTTGCGAACGCTGCGTCGGTGGGCGCGAATACCGTAAATGGGCCCTTGCTCGCCAACGTATCGACGAGTTTCGCCGCCTTGACGGCAGCTGCGAGAGTCTTGTGGTCGGGTGACGTTTGAGCCGCGGCGACGATATTGCCCTTCGGGGAGGCGGTCGATCCGACGGAAGGCATCGTGATGATGAGGGCCGCTGCGGCCGCCCTGGTAAGCAATCGGGAAATAGGCATGGGGAAGGCTCCAATCCAACTTGGGGCCTTTCACCTATTCAGCTCTGCCGACGCGCTCCATACGGTACTTCGGGCAGCGTCGAGACTAGCCCTTCGCCCATTCCTTCGACTTCTCGACGATCGTGACCTCGCGCAAAAGCGCGTCCACGCTTTCGGTCAGTTCCGCGAGGAAGCTGATCTGGTGCCGCGCGCCGCGGTAGGATTCGACCATCAGCAAAGCGTCGAGAAGGATCGGCACGACCACGCTTTCGGGATCGTCGAGCTCTGCCAGGCTTTTCAGCTTCTCGATCGCCTTGCGACGCGCACCTTCCGGATTGGACAGCGCCGCTGTCCGTCCGATCATCCAACCCATATTCGATAACCTCCACCTGAGGTCAGGATACGCTTCGGTGCGGGGCAGTGAAGTTCGCCCGGGCGCGCTGGCGGCGCGGCTCGGCGCAGTCAGCCCTCGGCCCGAACCAGTTCGCCGGTTTCTGCGTCGGACAGGAGGCGCTTCAGGATGAACTCTGCGACGGCCTCGGGCGGCTTCACGCTTTCGGGCTCCTCGCCGGGGTAAGCGAGCTGGCGCATGCGGGTCCGTGTCGGGCCAGGATTGACAATATGCACCCGAATCCGCCCGGTGTGCTCGGTCTCGTCGGCATAGGCGCCGAGCAAATTCTCGAGCGCGGCCTTGGACGAGCCATAGGCGCCCCAGAAGGCGCGCGGTTGTTGCCCGACGCTCGAAGTGATCCCGATGATGTCCGCCCGGTCCGCCTTCCGCAGCATCTGGTCGAAAGCCGCAATCAGGGCCTGGTTCGACCCGACGTTGAGGGTCAGGACACGGGCATATTCCTTCGGGTCGATATGCTCGACCGGAGAGAGCGAGCCGAGCATCGCCGCGTTGAGCACCAGCGCGTCGAGCGCGCCCCAGCGCTCCGCCACCGCCGCGCCGAGCTTGGCGACGGATTCCCCGTCGGTGAGGTCGAGCGGAGCGATCGTCGCGCTTCCCCCGGCCCGGTGGATGCGGTCCTCGACCTCCTCCAGTGCCTTCGCCGTACGGGCGACGAGGATGACGTGCGCGCCCTCTCGCGCCAGAGCTTCGGCCGTCGCGGCGCCGATGCCGCGGCTTGCACCGGTGACGAGCGCCAGTTTCCCGGCGAGCGGTTTCGAATCGGACATGCGGGGCCTCTAGCGGCTTAGCGGGCAGCGACCAAAGACAGGGTCGAGCCGGGATCGTTCTCCTCGGCGTCGGTCAGTCGCGTCGGATATTCGCCGGTGAAGCAGGCGTCGCAGCGCTGCGGCTGGTGCGCATCGCGATTGTCGCCGAGTGCGCGATAGAGGCCGTCGATGCTGATGAAGGCGAGGCTGTCTGCGTTGATGTAGTCGGACATGCCCTCGACGCTCATCTGAGCCGCGAGCAGCTTGGCCCGCTCCGGAGTGTCGACGCCATAGAAGCAGCTATGCTTGGTCGGCGGCGAAGCGATGCGCATGTGAACCTCGCGCGCGCCGGCATCGCGCATCATCTGCACGATCTTCACCGAAGTCGTGCCGCGGACGATGGAATCGTCGATGAGGACGATGCGCTTGCCGCGGATGAGCGCGGAATTCGCGTTGTGCTTCAGCTTCACGCCGAGGTGGCGGACTTCCTGGCTCGGCTGAATGAAGGTTCGGCCGACATAGTGCGACCGGATGATCCCGAGCTCGAACGGAATGCCGCTCTCCTGGCTGAAGCCAAGGGCCGCCGGCACACCGCTGTCGGGCACGGGAACGACGAGGTCGGCATCGACCGGGGCCTCGCGCGCAAGCTCGGCGCCGATATTCTTTCGGACTTCGTAGACGGAGGTGCCGTCGACGATCGAATCGGGCCGGGAGAAATAGACATGCTCGAAGATGCACGGGCGGGGCTGGGCAGCCTCGAACGGGCGGAAGGAGCGGGTGCCGCTGCCGTTCACGATCACCAGCTCCCCGGGATCGATCTCGCGGATGAAGCGAGCGCCGATCACGTCGAGCGCAACCGTCTCCGAGGCGAAGATCGTCGCTTCGCCGAGCTTGCCCATGACCAATGGGCGGATGCCGAGCGGGTCGCGGCAGGCGATGAGCCCCTCTTCGGTAAGGACCAGCAGCGAGTAAGCGCCCTCGACCTGCTTCAGGGCGTCGATCAGGCGATCCATCGGGCTCGCCTTCTCGGACGTCGCCACGAGATGGATGATGACCTCCGTGTCGCTGGTCGACTGGAAGATCGAGCCGCGCCGGTTGAGCGTTCGGCGAAGCTTCATCGCGTTGGAGAGGTTGCCGTTGTGCGCGACCGCGAAGCCGCCGTCGTTCAGCTCCGCGAAGAGCGGCTGGACGTTGCGCAGCGCGGTCTCTCCGGTCGTCGAATAGCGCACATGGCCAATGCCCGCGCGGCCCGGAAGCTTGCGCATGATCTCGTCCCGGTCGAAATTGCCGGCGACATGACCCATCGCGCGATGGGAGTGGAAATGCGCCCCGTCGTAGCTGGTGATGCCCGCGGCTTCCTGGCCGCGATGCTGAAGCGCGTGGAGGCCGAGCGCGACGAAGCTCGCCGCATTGTCTGCGCCCCAGATGCCAAAGATCCCGCACTCTTCGTGCAGCTTGTCCCCGTCGAGGGGTTCGAACGGATTGGTGGTCAGCATTGTCCCCGGCCAGCGCTGTCAGGCGCGTCATATAGGTGTCACGTTGGCCTTTGTCGCCCCCCGCCTGAACCCTGGTTGAAATCCTCACCTAGATTGACGTTTCCGTAAACGTAAAGCATAGGGCGGGCGATGGACGCGGAACGGCGCTATTATTCGATCGGAGAGATGTGCGACGCTTTCGGGGTGACCGCCCGGGCGCTCCGTTTTTACGAGGACGAGAAGCTAATCGCGCCCGAGCGGCGCGGAACGACCCGGCTCTACACGGACCGCGACCGCGGCCGCCTGACCTGGATCCTGCGCGGCAAGTCGGTCGGGTTCAGCCTCAGCGACATCCGCGAATTGCTCGATCTCTACGACGTCGGCGACCAGCAGCACACGCAGATGGTTGCCACCCGCGACCGCTGCCGCGACCGCATCACCGCGCTTCACCGCCAGAAGCACGACATCGACGCCACGATCGCGGAGCTTGAAGAGTTCTGCGGCTTTCTCGACCACCGCCTCGACCAAAAGGACAAGTAACGATGCCGACCTATACCGCACCGGTTCGTGAAACGCGCTTCATCCTCGAGGATGTGCTGGAAATCGGCCGCTACTCGAACCTGCCGGGTTTCGCCAATGCGACCCCGGACCTGGTGCAGGCGGTGCTCGAAGAGGCGGGGAAGTTCTGCGAGGAAGTGCTGCAGCCGCTCAACCGCGTTGGCGACGAGGAAGGCTGCAAGCGGAACGACGACGGATCGGTCACGACTCCTCCGGGTTTCAAGGAGGCCTGGGATCAGTTCGTTGCCAACGGCTGGACGACGCTATCGGCGCCGGAGGAATTTGGCGGGCAGGGCATGCCGCACGTGGTCTCGACCGCGATCTCCGAGTTCCTCTGCTCGGCTAATCACAGCTTCGAGATGTATAATGGCCTGACCCAAGGCGCGATCGCGGCGCTGCTCGTCAAGGGCACGGACGAGCAGAAGGCGAAGTACCTTCCGAACATGGTCGCCGGCCGGTGGACCGGCACCATGAACCTGACGGAGCCGCACTGCGGCACCGACCTTGGACTTCTGAAGACCCGCGCCGACCCCAACCCGGACGGAAGCTATTCGCTGACCGGGACCAAAATATTCATCTCGTCGGGCGAGCACGACCTCAGCGAGAACATCATCCACATGGTGATCGCCAAGATCGCCGCCGCTCCTGACAATGTGAAGGGCATCTCGCTGTTCCTGGTGCCCAAGTTCCTCGTCAATGAGGACGGGTCGCTGGGTGAGCGCAACGGCGTCAGCTGCGGGTCCATCGAGAAGAAGATGGGCATCCACGGAAACTCGACCTGCGTGATGAATTATGACGGAGCCAAGGGCTGGCTCGTCGGGGAGGCGGAGAAGGGCCTCGCGGCGATGTTCATCATGATGAACGCGGCTCGGCTGGGCGTCGGCCTTCAGGGACTCGCCCAGGGCGAGGTCGCGTACCAGAACGCTGTTGCCTACGCCCGTGAGCGGCGGCAGGGCCGGGCGCTTCACAAGGAAGCGTGGGACCAGAACGCCAAGGCGGACACGCTGTTCGTTCATCCCGACGTTCGCCGGATGCTGATGGAAATGCGAACCTTCAACCAGGCGGCGCGCGCTCTGATCCTGTGGGGAGCGCTCCAGGTGGACCTGTCGCGCAAGGCGCCGACCGAGGAGGAGCGGCAGGCAGCCGACGACCTCGTCTCGCTGATCACTCCGGTCATCAAGGGCTATCTGACCGACAAGGGCTTCGACGCGACTGTCCAGGCGCAGCAGATTTTCGGCGGTCACGGTTACATTCGCGAGCACGGCATGGAGCAGTTTGTCCGCGATGCCCGAATCGCTCAGATTTACGAGGGCACCAATGGCATCCAGGCGATGGACCTTGTGGGGCGCAAGCTCGCCAAGGACGGCGGCCGCGCGGTGCGGGCCCTGTTCACCGCGTTGGCGGAGGACATTGCGGCCGCCAAGGCGGCGGGCGATCCGGCCGGCGTCGCCGCGGCGCTCGAGCCTGCCGTCGGCGAGCTTCAGCGCGCGACGATGTGGCTTGCGCAGAACGGAATGGCCGATCCCGATAATGCCGGCGCCGGCGCCTATCCATACATGGAGCTGATGGGCCTCGTGATCCTTGGCTGGATGTGGTTGAAGATGGTCCAGGTCTCGGGTCCGCTGGCCGCCAACGGATCGGGCGAGCGCGACTTCCACGAGGCCAAGCTGGTGACTGCGCGCTTCTATGCCGAGCGCGAGCTGCCGCGTGCATCCGGTCTCCGACGTCAGGTCGAGGCGGGCGCGGAGTCGATCATGAAGCTTCCGGAAGAGGCGTTCTAGGAGCCACCGAGCGCAGGTGAGCGATTGCGATGCAATCGTGAGCCAGCGCGAAGAGACGGGGGATAGCGGACGGTCCGCGGCTTAGCCGACAGGACCTTAGCCGGCCTTCTTCTGCTCGACGTACCAGGGCTGTAGCATCTGGACCTCGTTGAGCTTCTGCTTCTTCGGAGCGAGCCGCGACATGACGAAGGCCTCGCTGAACTGAATTCCGAACTTGCCGGCCTGCGCCCAGCGAACGGTCCCTTCGACCGGGCCGGCCCCGACGATATCCATCGCGATCCGGGTGCCCGGAGCCACGGAACGGTCGCATTCAACCAGCGCTCCCATGGCTGAAATGTTGCGCAGCCGGACCTCGCAGGCGACGCCCTCGATCGAAGCCATCGCACGCCGCATCAGGCGCTGGCGAGGCTCGCGCGTGCTCTGATAGCCGTCGGGAGTCGCTGTGGCCCCGGCGATCATTTCCCTCGCGGCGGCGCCATCGACCGGCTTGCCGAAGATGTAGCCCTGGATCTGGCTGCACCCGAGCTCGCGGATCAGGTTGAGGTCGTCATGGGTTTCGACGCCCTCGGCGCAGGTGTCCATCTGCAGGCTCTCGGCCAGAGTGACGATCGCGCGGATGATGGCGCTGTTGCGGCTCGTCTTGGATGCGGCGCCGCGGACAAAGCTCTGGTCGATCTTGATCTTGTCGAACGGCGCTTTCTTCAAATAGCCGAGCGAGCTGTAGCCGGTCCCGAAATCGTCGAGTGCGAGGCGGACTCCGAGGTCTTTCAATCGGCCGAACGTCTCGTCCGTGGTCTCGCCTTCGGCAAGGAAGACGCCCTCGGTGATTTCGAGCTCCAGACGGGCCGCGCGTACGCCGGTCCGGCCAAGGGCGTTCGAGACCACGTCGACGATGCCCGGGTCATTGAACTGGATCGGCGACAGGTTGACGGCGATGCGGACGTGATCCGGCCAGCGGGCAGCCTCCTCGAGCGCCGATTCGAGCACCCAAGTCCCGATCCGCGGAATGAGCCCGCATTCCTCGGCCAGAGGGATGAACTTATCAGGCGAGATCCGGCCGCGCAGCGGGTGGTCCCATCGGACCAGCGCCTCGAAGCCGCAAACTTCCTCGCCTGCCATGCGGACGATCGGCTGGTAGGCGACCCACAGCTCGCCCTTGTCGATGGCCTGGCGAAGGTCGTTTTCGAGGACCTGGCGATCGGAGGCCTCCGTGTGCATAGACTGCTCGTAGAAGCAGTGCTTGCCCCGGCCTGCGTCCTTCGCTGCGTAGAGAGCGAGATCGGCGTCGCGAACAAGACTGTCGGCGGTGCAGCGGCCCGGGTCGCCGATGGCGACGCCGACTGAAGCGCCGATCACCACGCGGTGGCCGTCGATATTGTAGGGCCTGGACACTTGCTCGATCAGCGTGCGCGCCAGGGACTCCAGTAGGCCGATGTCAACCGTGCCCGGAAGCACGGCCTTGAACTCGTCGCCGCCGAGGCGCCCGACCTGCCCATGGTCGCCCATCGCCAACTTCAGGCGGTCGGCTACCTGGCGAAGAAGCGCGTCGCCGACCGGATGGCCGAGAGTGTCGTTGACATTCTTGAAGCGGTCGAGGTCGATCAGGAAGAGCGCGCATCCCTTCTGCCGGCTCGTAGCGTTGCGCAGCGCTTCGTCGAGCGTCTGGCGCATCATCGCGCGATTGGGGAGACCGGTGAGCGAGTCGAAGCGCGCGAGCCTCGTGATCTCCTGCTCGGAACGCCGCTGCTCGGTCAGGTCCGTGCCGATGCCACGGAAGCCGAGGAAGCGGCCGCGCTCGTCGAAAATGGGATTGCCCGACAGCGACCAGTGAATGTCCTCGTCGCTGGCGGCGCGGACAATCACATCCGAGAATGGGAAGCGGGCGGAAAGGTGGAAGCCGAGCGTCTTGCGTTCTTCGGTCGTGGCGCCGGGGCTCGTGTCGACGGACAGCAGGTCGGTGAACTGCCTTCCGAGCAGCTCGGGCGCCTCGCACTGGAAATCGTCGGCAAGCTGCTGCGAAACGTAGGAGAGGGTGCCCTCGGCATTGGTCTCCCAGAACCAGCCGCGGCCGCTGTTCTCGAACTCGTCGACGAAGTTGAGCGCTTTTTGCGCCTCCGCGTCGAGGTTGAGCCGGCGCCGTCCGGCGGCAATGACCTGGCGCGCCGAAATCACGCTGTGGGCGATCATTACGCTCGACAGCAGCGCCGTAGCCCCGATTACCAGCGGCGAGCCGGTCAGGATGACCGCACCGAAGATCAAAGTCCCGACGTTGACGATGGTAAGCGGCGGCGAATTTGCGCCGACAATTGCCGCCATGGCGGCACCGCCTGCAATCATCACCAACGACAGCGCCCAATGGTCAGCATGGCCGGGTCCGCTCACCTGGAGCCCGACCATCGTCCACAGGAGGCCCATCGCGATCATGTACGAGCACATGCCGCGGAACACCGAGTTAGGCTTGAAGCCGAGGCGATCCCGGTAATGGAGGGCTGCTGCGGCAACGAGGTCGAGGAGCAGGACGAGGATCAGCGGAACGGCCGAGCTGAACAGCTGACCCGCTGGCTCCGATCCATGCATGAGAAGGAACGCCGCGCCGGCCAAAGCGTGAGTCGCGCCGAGGATGATCGCAGCGTGGTCCAGGCCCGAAACGCGCGACGCGAGCAGCGAATCGTCGCCGGCGCTGTCCGTCCCCGTGACGTCGAACCGCAGCGCTTCCCCGACGGACGCACGTTCCGACGGAGCTCCGACTTTTTCAACCGCTCTTGCGAAGCGCGCTCTACGCATTCCTGGACCTTCGATGCGGGATCACCCGCGGTAACGAAGGTCTTTAAGCCAGAGCACGTTAACACCCCGGCTAAGGAACAAGGTTAAGGGCGCTTAATCATCTTTCTTCGGGCAGAAAGTCCGGTACGGACAGATATCGCTCCCCGGTGTCATAATTGAAACCGAGAATTCGGGGATTTTGACCCAATTCTGGGAGCTTTTGCCCGATTGCGGCAAGCGTCGCACCCGAGGAAATGCCAACCAGAAGACCTTCCTCGCGAGCCGCCCGGCGCGCCATTTCCTTGGCGTCGTTGGGATCGACCTGGATTACGCCGTCGAGAAACTTGGTTTCCATGATGGCAGGGATGAATCCGGCGCCGATTCCCTGGATCGGGTGCGGGCCGGGGTCGCCGCCCGACAGGACAGGCGAAAGCGTGGGTTCGACCGCGAAGACCTTGAGTCCCGGCCATTCCTTCTTGAGCACCTCGGCGCAAGCGGTGATGTGGCCGCCCGTACCGACTCCGGTGATCAAGGCGTCGGGCGGACCGTCGCGGAAATCGGCCAGAATTTCCTGCGCCGTGGTGCGGCGATGGACCTCGAGGTTCGCCGGATTCTCAAACTGCTGCGGCATCCACGAGCCGGGCGTCGCTTCGATGATTTCCTGCGCGCGTGCGATCGAGCCCTTCATGCCCTTTTCGCGCGGGGTGAGCTCGAACTCGGCGCCGTAGGACAGCATCAGCCGGCGGCGCTCAATGCTCATGCTGTCGGGCATCACCAGTATCAGGCGATAGCCCTTCACCGCCGCGACCATGGCCAGGCCGATGCCGGTGTTGCCGGACGTTGGCTCGACGATCGTCCCGCCGGGCTTGAGCTTGCCCGACCGCTCCGCGTCCTCGACCAACGAGAGGGCGATGCGGTCCTTGATCGACGCGCCGGGGTTGGAGCGCTCGGACTTTATCCAGACCTCCGCGCTGTCGCCGAACAGGCGGTTGATGCGGATGTGCGGGGTGTTTCCGATGGTCTCGAGGACGCTGTTCGCCTTCATGCCGAGGCTCTCCTTCTGTTCGAGGCGGCTAGTTCGGGACGCAATGCAACAGTTGCAAGTCAGGCTCCGCCGGCGACGACCGTCGCCTCCTCCGGCGGCGGCTCTTCCGGAAGCTCGAAGTTCCGGGCCCGACGCAATTCGGGGAACAGCCCGGCCCAGATCAGGGTCACGGCGATCGCTGCAATCCCACCGGCGACGGTTGCGGTGATCGGGCCGAGGAGAGCTGCGGTGAAGCCGCTGCGGGTCTCGCCGAGTTCGTTGGACGCTGAGATGGCCAGGGTCGAAACCGCCGCGACGCGCCCGCGCATGTCGTCGGGCGTGTGCAGCTGGATGAGCGACTGGCGGATGTAGACCGAGAACATGTCGGCGGCTCCGAGCACGGCCAGCATTGCCAGCGAGAGCGGATACCAGGTCGAAAATCCGAACACCGCCGTCGCCGCTCCGAAGACGACGACCGCGGTGAGCATCTTCACTCCGACATTGGTCTTCAATGGCCGTATCGAGAAGAAGATGGCGGTCAGCGTCGCCCCAACCGCAGGTGCAGCCCGAAGCGGACCAAGCCCATCGGCACCGACCTGTAAGATGTCGCGCGCGTATACGGGCAGCATCGCCGTCACACCGCCTAGAAGCACCGCGAACAGGTCCAACGAGATCGCTCCGAACACCAGCCGGTTGCGGCGCACGTAGGCGAGGCCGTCGGCCATTTGCCGAAGCGGTCTTCCGGGTTTGAGCGCCGTTCGAACGATCGGCTTGATTGTGAAGAGGCAGACCGTTGAGAAAGCGAACAAAACCGCGCTGAACGCATAGGGATAGTGCGGCGTGATGTCGTAGAGGATGCCGCCGAGCGCCGGCCCCGCGATCGCGCCCGTCTGCCAGGCGGCCGAGCTGAGCGCGATTGCCTGCGGCAAGATCTCCTTGGGGACCAGGTTGGGGGCGAGGGCGCCGAGCGCTGGCCCGGCGAACGCCCTCGCGACGCCGAGGAGGGCCGCGACCCCGAACAGGATCGGAAGGCTGATGAAATCCTCCCAGGTCGCCCAGAACAGGATCAGCGCGCACAGGCATTCGAGCGCGATGACGGCCCGGGCGATGATCCGGCGGTCGAGCCGGTCCGCCGTCCATCCGCTGACCGGGGTCAGCACGAACAAAGGCACGAACTGGACGAGCCCGATGAGCCCGAGCTGAAACGCGGCCTCGCGGATGCCCATCGTCTCGCGCGCAATGTCGTATACCTGCCAGCCGATGACTATGACCATCGCCATCTGCGCGATGGTCGTCGCGAGCCGCGATAGCCAGAAGGCGCGATAGTCAGGAATCTTCAGCGGTGCAGGGATCACGCCGCTCGCCCTAAAGACCCTACCACGCGTCTGCAATCGCGGCCGGATTCAGCGAATCGAACAGAATAGAAGCCTTAAGATGGGACAATTTCTCTAGTCGCCTAACTGCTGCTTTTGCGCTAATTAGAACCTGCTCGGAACGTGCTAGAACCGCAAAGTTCGCTGGAGGCTATTCAGCGAGGTTACTGGGCTGCGGCCATGAGTCTGGACCAACGGATCATGGAGGTTTTTATGCAAAACCGAATCGAAAGACGCACTTTCCTCAAGTCAAGTGCGGCGACTACTATCGTCGCCGGGTCCCAATTCATCGTCAGTGCGCCGGCGCTGGCGGATTTTGCGGTAGGCCCCACCGTG
>DASUVP010000006.1:0-9516 GCA_036378895.1 Sphingomicrobium sp. | reverse complement strand
GAGGACGTCGGCTTCTTCGGCGGCGTCATCCGCGTGACCGAAGCCCTGCAGAAGGAATTCGGCAAGCAGCGCACGTTCGACGCGCCGATCAGCGAGGGCGGCATCGTCGCGACCGCGGTCGGAATGGCCGCCTACGGCATCAAGCCGGTGATTGAGATCCAGTTCGCCGACTACATCTACCCTGGCTACGACCAGATCGTCAGCGAAGTGGCCAAGATGCGCTACCGCACCGCCGGCGAGTGGACGATGCCGATGGTCATCCGCACGCCCTACGGCGGCGGCATCTTCGGCGGCCAGACGCACAGCCAGTCGCCGGAAAGCCTGTTCACCCACATTGCCGGTTTGAAGGTCGTCGTTCCCTCGACACCATATGACGCGAAGGGCCTGCTCATTGCAGCGATCGAAGACCCGGACCCGGTCGTCTTCTTCGAGCCGAAGCGCATCTACAACGGTCCGTTCGACGGCCACCACGACCGGCCCGTCACGCCCTGGGCGAAGCATCCGGCAAGTGAAGTTCCGGAAGGCCATTACACCGTTCCGCTCGGCAACGCGGCAATCGTCCGCGAAGGCGCCGAACTGACCGTCCTCGCCTACGGCACAATGGTCCACGTCGCGCTTGCGGCGGTGGAGGAGCAGGGCATCGACGCCGAGGTCATCGACCTTCGCACGCTCGTTCCGCTCGATATCGAGACTATCGAAAAGTCCGTCGAGAAGACGGGCCGCTGCCTCATCGCGCAGGAGGCGCCGCGCACTTCCGGCTTCGCGGCGGAGCTGAGCGCGCTGGTGCAGGAGCGCTGCTTCTATCATCTCGAAGCGCCCGTCGAGCGCGTGACGGGCTGGGACACGCCCTACCCGCACGCCTACGAATGGGCTTATTTCCCTGGTCCGACGCGTCTGAAGAAGGCGCTCGAGAAAGTGATGGCCGACTGATGGCGAAATATGAGTTCAAACTGCCGGACATCGGCGAAGGCATCGCCGAGGCGGAGATCGTCGCTTGGCACGTGAAGGTCGGCGACATGATTGCTGAGGATCAGCAGATTGCCGACATGATGACCGACAAGGCGACCGTGGAGATGGAATCTCCGGTGGCCGGCAAGGTCGTCCAGCTCGCGGGCGAGGTCGGCGATCAGATTCCGATCGGCTCGGTGCTTGCGGTCATCGAGACCGAGGGCGAAGCGCACCCTCACGAGCACCCGCCACACGTCAAGGAGGCGCCAGCGCCGGTGCCGGCGAGCGAGACCGAACGCCCGCTCGCCGACGGCGCGGCCCAGCCGATCGAGGCGCAGGAAGAAGAAATTCCGGTGATGGCGGTGGAGCCCGCTAAGGCTCCCGAGCCCCGGGTCGAGCCCGAGGTCGCCAAGAAGGAAAGCGGCGGAGCTCACGTCCTCGCCTCTCCCGCAGTTCGCGCCCGCGCCCGCGATCTCGGCATCGACCTTGCGCAGGTGAAGACCGTCGGCGACCGAATCCGCCACGCCGATCTCGACGCCTATCTGCTTTACAACGGAGGGAGCATTACCGGCCGTGGGGCCGCTCCGCGCAAGGACGAGACGATCAAGGTCGTCGGCCTGCGCCGCAAGATCGCGGAGAACATGCAGGAGGCGAAGCGCCGCATTCCGCATTTCACCCTGGTCGAGGAATTCGACGTTACGGCGCTAGAAGACACACGCGCGATGATGAATGCTGATCGAGGTTCCAACCCGAAGCTGACGCTACTGCCCTTCCTGATCACCGCCATGGCACGGGCTCTACCGGACTTCCCAATGCTCAACGCGACCTATGACGACGAGGCGAACGTCATCACGCGGCACGGCGCGCTGAACCTCGGAATGGCGACGCAGACTCCGAATGGTCTGATGGTCGCCGTCATCCGGGACGCGCAGAGCAAGAGCGTTTGGGACCTGGCGCGCGAAATCTCGAGGCTGGCCGACGCCGCCCGCTCCGGCAAGGCCACGCGCGAGGAACTCAGCGGTTCAACGATCACGCTGTCGAGCCTCGGCCCGATGGGTGGCATCACCTCCACGCCCGTCATCAACCGGCCCGAAGTCGCGATCATTGCGGTGAACAAGGTGGAAGAGAAAATCGTGCCGGTGGACGGCGAGATCGAAATCCGCAAACGGATGAACCTGTCTCTGTCGTGCGATCATCGCGTCGTCGATGGGTGGGACGCGGCGAGCTTCATGCAGGCCATGAAGCCGCTGATCGAGAACCCGCTGAGACTGCTCGCTTGACGGGCGATTGTGCCCCGACACTCGCAACTGCGTGAGGACGGCGCGAAGGCCGACGATCGCGTCGGCCCGATGGAGCTGTTCTTCGACCTGGTCTTCGTTTTCGCGGTCACGCAGCTGTCGCATTATCTTCTCGAGCATCACACGGCCGTCGGCGCGCTCCAGACCCTGCTGATGTTCCTCGCCATGTGGTGGGCCTGGATCTACACAGCGTGGGCGACGAACTGGCTCGACCCCGGCCGGCCGCAGGTCCGGCTACTGCTGATCTTCGTCATGCTTCTCAGCCTCGTTCTGTCGAGCGCGATCCCCGGAGCATTCGGCCCATACGGTATGCATTTCGCCCTTGCCTATGTGGCTATCCAGATCGGCCGGACGGTCTACACATCCTGGGCCAAGGGCGAGTGGGAACCCGGTGGTTCGAAGAACATGACCCGGGCCACGATCTACTTCGCTGCGGCAGCGCCCTTGTGGATCATCGGCGGGCTGGACAGCGACCCGCAGAGGCGCCTTGCCTGGTGGTTTGCGGCGCTCGTCGTCGAATATGCCGGGCCGCAACTCTTCTTCTTCGTCCCCGGTCTCGGCCGCTCGAGCGTCGAGGAATGGGACATCAGCGGTGCGCACATGGCGGAACGCTGCGCGCTGTTCATCATCATCTCGCTCGGCGAGGGCATATTGGTCACGGGCGCGACGTTCGCGGACCTGCAACCGTCCATGGCGGCGGTCCTGGCGTTCGTCAGCGCGTTCATTGCCTCCGTCGCCATGTGGTGGATCTATTTCGACGTGGGGGCGCGACGCGGTAGCGAGCTCATCGAGCATGAGCAACATGCCGGGCTGATCGGCCGCACAGCTTATACCTATGGCCATATCCCAATCGTCGCGGGCATCATCGTTCTCGCCGTTGCCGACGAGCAGGTGCTGGTGCACCCGACCGGGCATAGCGAGCCCTTCCTGATCGCCGCGCTATTGGGCGGCGGCGCCTTGTTCATCGGTGGCAACATGAGCTTCAAGCGCTTGACGAGCGGCCAGAAGTTCTGGCCGCTGTCTCACCTGGTAGGCTTGGGACTGTTCGGCCTGCTCGGCCTGTGGGGCTGGATGGCGCACCCGTCCCCGCTCGCACTTCATGCTGTGGCGACCGGCCTGCTGATTGTCATTGCGGTATGGGAATGGGGCTCGTTCCACGGCGGCTGGGTCGAACGCTGGGCGAAGCTTCGCGCCGCGTGATTACAGCGAACTACAAGTAGGTCGCGGTCACGTCGAAAGTCGCCCTATAGACGCCCTCCGCCTGATTGGCGCCGACGAGGATCACCCCGCCAATTCCGAAGAAGAAGTTCCGCGTCGTGGGATTGATGGTGCGGATGGGCGCTCCGTCGAGCGTCAACGCAAGCACCGGTAGTGTGTCGCCGGCGACACTGGTCAGCGCCAGCGGCTGGGTGAGCGTGACGAGACCTGCTGGTTGGGAGATCCGGCAGTGCCGAAATAGGCGCGCTGGCCGACATCGCTTGGAACTCCGGTCACGCCGCCGATGATAGTACGGGCGCCCGTCGACGCGTTGATCGACACCGCGCCGGACATGGCCGACGGAACTACGGTGCCGAAGCTGAGGTCGTCGATCTTGGTCAACGTGAGCGGGATGAGGATGAGCGCGCGCCCCGTCGCTGGCTGCGGCGCAGCAACCGGCGCAGCGGTCCCGGGTGCGGCCGTAGCTGCGAGCGCGGCAAACGCGAGCAGCAGGGAATGAAGCTTCATTCAGTTCGGCCCTTCTCAATTGGGCCGAACTATGAGCGAAAGCACTGCTACCCGTTTAAACACGGCTGGTTAACGCGGATTTTCGCTTTTCCATCAACCGGCTTCGGCGGGCGAAGTGGCCCGTTGCCAATTGAATTGCCAGCAACGTCCCGCCGAGCGTGGGACAGCCGTCTGAAAGCGCCTCACCCCTTGATGATCTTCGTCTTGTCCTCGTTGCTGACGAGGATGTCGATCTGGTCGCCGGCCTTCAACTTGTAGAATTCCTCATCGCGGCCGGTGAACTCGAGCTGGGACGTCTGGTAGCTGCCGTCCTGCGGCGCGGTGTAGCTGACCTTCACGATCGCCTTGCCGTCGATCTTCTTCTTGCGCTTCGCGGGGCTGGCCTTGGCGAGACCGGCGAACTCGTCGGTCGAGTTGCACGAATCCGTGATCATCTCGCGCTTGCCGTCGGTCCATACGCGGTCGAACTTGCATTGGCGGTCGATCATGAAGACCGAAGCCTTCGCCGCCTTGAAGTTCATTCCGCGGTTGATCGCGGAATAGCCCCCAACGATGGCGACAAAGCCCATGGCGAACACCGCACCACGCAACGAATAGCTCATCGAAAACCCCATTGAGCTGCACTGAAGCGCGCACGCATTAACGCGACCACGGTTACGAAAGGGTAAGCGCCGGCGAGCGCCTCTTATCGCGGCTTAGACGATTATTTACCTCGACCCTTTAACGCTGCGGCGCATGGGACGGGCGTATCTTATCTTCATCCTGGTGTTTGGCATGTTCGGCGCGATGCTGAACACTTGCTCGCGAACCAGCAGCATCGACGACAAGGGTGTTCCCAACGCCTTCGACAAGGAAAAGGCGTACCAGGCGGAGGTGCTCGCCAGCGGCTATGAGACGAAGGACAATAGTTACGCAGGTCAGGACGTCGTCGAGCTGAAGCGGGAGGCGGACGGCCATTTCTATGCCGACGTCGAGATCAACAACATGCCGATCCGCATCCTGATCGACACGGGCGCGAGCGGGATCGCCTTGACCCGCGACGATGCGCGCCGTGCCGGACTGCCTGTCTCGGTCGGCATGTTCGACGTTGTCGGCGAAGGCGCGAGCGGCGATGTCCACGGCGAGTATGTGAAGCTCGACACGGTGCGGCTCGGCAAGGAAACCGCGCGCGAGGTTCCGGCAGTCATCCTCGACGGCGGAAACCAATCGCTGCTCGGGCAGAGCTTCCTCCGCCAGTTCGACACGGTGGAGATCAAGGGCGACAAGATGATCCTGCGCTAGGCGGGAATCGTTCGCCGCTTTCCGACCTTCTCCGGCTGGTCTAACCGGGCGCGATGCTGAAGCCCGCCACGACCGACATCGAATCGCTGAAGATCCTCGACGAAAGGCTTCGCTGGCTTTCGGCGTGGACCATCCATCACGCTAACCACATCCGCGAGAGCGCCGACGGGCTGAAGGTCGGCGGCCACCAGGCGAGCTGCGCGTCGATGACGGGCATCATGGCAGCGCTCTATTTCCATGCGCTCGGGCCCAACGACCGCGTCGCGGTGAAGCCGCACGCTGGCCCGGTCCTTCACGCGATCCATTACCTGCTCGGCACGCAGAGCCGGGAGGCGCTGGAGAATTTCCGGGGCTTCGGCGGCGCGCAGAGCTACCCGAGCCGCACCAAGGACAGGATCCCGGTGGACTTCTCGACCGGCTCCGTCGGTCTCGGAGTCGCGATCACCGCCTTTTCCAGTCTCATCCAGGACTATCTCACTGCCCACGGAATGATGGACGAAGCCGACCGCGGCCGGTTCGTCGCGTTGATCGGCGACGCCGAGCTCGACGAGGGCAACATCTACGAGGCGCTGATCGAGGGCTACAAGCACGACGTCCGCAACCTGTGGTGGATCGTCGACTACAATCGGCAGAGCCTCGACGCGACCAGCACAGACCGCATGTTCGAGCGGTTCGACGAGATTTTTCGGTCCTGCGGCTGGCGGGTCGTCGAGTTGCGATACGGCAGGCGACTGAAGGCAGCGCTCGACGATCATCCGAAGCTGAAAAGCTGGTTCGAGACGCTGCCCAATGCCGAGTTGTCTGCTCTCCACTATCAAGGCGGCGCGGCGTGGCGGGTGCGGATCGAGAAGGCGCTCGGCAAGGCAGCGGCGGCCTTCCTCAATGCGAATGACGATGCGGCGCTGGCGGCCCTGTTCACGGACCTCGGCGGCCATTGCGTGGACTCGCTCGTCGAGGCCTTCGACGCCGCAGATGACGATGTCCCGACGCTCTTCATCGCTTGGACGATCAAGGGGCACGGCCTCCCCTTCGCGGGCCACAAGGACAATCATGCGGGCCTGATGAACCCGACGCAGATGGCCGCCTGGCGCGAGGCGATGGGCGTGGCCGAGGGCGGCGAATGGGAGCCGCTCGAAAGCATCGGCGCTAATGCCCGGCCGGGCGTCGAGGCGCTGCTCGACCGAAGCCGGATCGCTCGCGAGAAGCGCGGCCGCGCGTTCGGCCAGATCGACATCCCGGCACTGCCCGCCCCGGCCGGCGAGGAGCAAAGCACGCAGGCGGCTTTCGGACGAATCCTGCTCGAGATCGCCAAGACCGGCGAGACGCTTGCCGACCGGATCGTCACGACCTCACCCGACGTCACCGTGTCGACCAACCTTGGCGCCTGGGTGAACCAGCGCGGCCTGTTCCGGCGCTCGGAAACGATTGACATTTTTGCTGAGGAAAAGATTGCTTCTGCGCAAAAATGGTCGGCGACTAAAGAAGGCCAGCACATCGAGCTCGGCATTGCCGAGAATAATCTGTTCCTGATGCTCGCCGCCGCCGGCCTCGCGGGCGACCAGTTTGGGCAGCGCCTGGTCCCGATCGGCACGCTCTACGATCCGTTCATCGCCCGCGGTCTCGATGCGCTGAACTACGCCTGCTACCAGGACGCGCGCTTCCTCCTCGTCGCGACCCCGAGCGGTGTAACGCTCGGGCCAGAGGGCGGCGCCCACCAGTCGATCAACCCGCCGCTGATCGCTCTCGGCCAGCCGGGCCTGCGCCATTACGAGCCGGCGTTCGCCGACGAGCTTGCGGCGATGATGGAACTTGCGTTCCGCCTGATCGACGAGCCGGATGGCGAGAGCACTTACCTGCGCCTCTCGACTCGCAGCATCCGCCAGGTGGAGCGCGAGAACGACGATTGGCGCGAGGCCGCTCTGCAAGGCGGATACTGGCTCCGCGAGCCCGGACCGGGCTCGGAAGCCGCGATCGTCGCAATGGGCGCGGTGATGCCGGAAGCGCTGGCCGCGTGGGATGAGCTTCGCACCGACATCCCAGGCCTTGGCCTGCTGTCGATCACGTCACCCGATTTGCTCCATCGCGGCTGGACCGCGGCGCAGGCGGCGCGTTGGAAGGGCGAGCGCAAGCCCTGCCATGTCGAGCAACTGCTGTCCCGGCTGGGCCGCAGCGCGGGGCTCGTTACCATAGCCGATGCCGCCCCGGCGTCACTCTCATGGCTCGGCGGAGTCCTCGGCCAGCGCGTCGCGCCGCTCGGAATCGAGCGCTTCGGCCAGACCGGCAGCCTCGCTGACCTCTACGCGGCCTACCGCCTCGATGGAGCGGCGATCACCGAGGCAGCGGCGGAGATATTGCTCCAGATCGGATGAATCAGCGACGGCTTGGAAAGACGTTGCGCGCCTAAATGGACGCGCGATGAGACCATTCAGCCAGAAACGGCCCTTCGCTGCCGGCGACATGCTTATCCAGGGGCATAGCGTCCGGCAGATCTGGGGGATCGACGATCCGCTGAGCGACGAAGCGCGCAAGCCGCTTCGCCGTGAAGGGCCCGCGCGCGCCGCTCCGGCGACGCAAAGCGAAGACTCGCTGCAGGTCCGTCTCGGTGAGGAGCTGGACTATATCCGCCGCATGCTCGAGGCCTTGGGTGAGCAGCTCTCCGGCGACCCGATCCTCATCCGGCGCCACGCGGTTGCTCTTCAGTCCCTTGATATCGTCGGCCAAATCCTGGGCCATGTCGGGAATGTGGTGCGATCGAGCGACCCGCATGCGGCGGTCGAAGATATTGGAATGGGCGACCTCAGGGCGCGACTCATGCGGCGGCCCGCGCTCTAGCTTGGCAAGGCTGTTGCCGCTGCCTAGAGCGGCATCATGCCAGGGCGCTTTTTCGACGAGTGGGAGGTCGGCGACCGCGTGGAGCATTCGATCTCGCGCACCGTCACCGAAACCGACAACCTCCTCATTTCAACGCTGACCCATAACCCGCAGCCGCTGCACATCGACCATGAGGCTGCGGCGAAAACGGAGTTCGGCAGGCCGCTCGTCAATTCGGTCTTCACCTTCGGGCTGATGATCGGGGTCAGCGTCAACGACACGACGCTCGGCACGCTCGTCGCCAACCTCGGATACGACAAGCTGGTATTTCCAAAGCCCGTCTTCGTCGGCGACACGCTCCGCTCGGAAAGCGAGTGCATCGAGCTGCGTGAAAGCAAGTCGCGGCCGAACGCCGGGATCGTCACCTGGGCGCACCGCAGCTTCAACCAGCGCGGCGAACTGGTTTGCGAATGCACCCGCTCCGCCCTGCTCCTGAAGAAGCCGGAATGAGCTTCGAGCCGCGCTCCTGGCTGTTCGTCCCCGCGGACAGCGAGAAGAAGATCGCCAAGGCGATCGAGAGCGAGGCGGATGCAGTGATCTTCGATCTCGAGGACAGCGTCGCACCGGCGCAGAAGGCCGCGGCTCGCCAATGCCTCAAGGCTTTGGGCAAGCGCTCTGGCGGGCCGCAATGGTGGGTCCGGATCAACCCGCTGGGAAGCGAGCACCACAAGGACGATCTCGAGGTGATCGCGAAGGCCGATGTGCACGGGATCGTGCTCCCCAAGGCGGAGGGCGGCGCGGACGTGACCGAACTCGCCCACCGCACTGGCAACATCCCGGTCCACGCGATCGTCACGGAGACTCCGGCCAGCCTGTTTGGGATGCTGAGTTACCGCGACCCGGGCTCGCCTTTGGTCGCAATGAGCTGGGGCGCAGAAGACCTGTCCGCCGCGCTTGGCGCCTCGTCCAAATATGATGCCGATGGAAGCCTCAGCTACACTTACCGGCTGGCCCGATCGCTCTGCCTCGCCGGCGCCGTGGCGGCCGGAGTGCAGCCGGTCGACGGTGTCTTCGCCGACTTTCGCGACGAGGAGGGACTTCTCAAGGAGGCGCAGGCCGCGGCCCGCGAGGGCTTCACCGGCAAGCTCGCAATTCACCCTGCTCAGGTCGCCGTGATCAATGCCGCCTTCACCCCGGGCGCGGAGGAAGTCGATCACGCGCGTGCTATAGTTGAAGCGTTCGATGCCGAGCCGAATGCCGGCGTCCTGTCCGTTGGCGGCCGGATGGTCGATCGGCCGCACCTCGTGCAAGCGCGGAGGGTCCTCGACCGGGCAAGATGAAGGAGGCCGCAATGGCGACGACGACTCCAACTCTCGAACCGACCCCGTCGGAAGCGACGGACCGGCCTTCGACCGCCCGGGCTTATGGCGTGACGAGCGCGGACTCTCCGGTC
>DASUVP010000005.1:0-3573 GCA_036378895.1 Sphingomicrobium sp. | reverse complement strand
GCGGCCGGTGATCGGAATGTTCCTCGGCGGCGCGGGCCTCGCCGACACGATGCTGTACTGCCGCGACAAGATCTATCCGCTGGGCCTTCCGAATGGCGTAAGCCACGTGTTGACAGCCATGGCGCTGCTCGCCCGCATGTTCCTGCGCCTTCAGTCGCGGTTCCTTCCGCCGACGCCGAGCCCCTTGCAGCTCTCCGTTCGCCGCGAGGGACCGATTTCGGGAAGGTTCGCGCTTCTCGCAGTGACGACGCTGGAAAAGATGCTGTTGGCGACGGAGCTGAACGGGACTGGACGCGGGCCTCTCAAGCTGGTGGCGATCGAGGAGCGCCCGGTGTCCATGCTCAAGGCGCTTTTCGCCAATTTCCTCGGAAAGCTCGGCGCCTCGCGGATGCAGGGCGTCCACTTCGAGGAAGCGGACGAGATCAGCATCGAGGGCGAGGGAACCAACCTCATCCTCGACGGCGAGATGTTCCGCACCCAGATCGGGCGGCCGATCGTTTTGAAGCCGGCGGCCGCGATTTCCTTCGTCCGCCTCGCGGCCTGAACCATGCCCGCCTTGCGCGATCTCGTCGCCGAGGAATTGCTGACGCCCGTCGACCCGAAGGTCACGGCGATGGCATCGGCCATCGCTGCGAAGCATGGGAAGTCGTCGCGCGCGGTCCTCTTCTACGGTTCCTGCCTTCGCCAGAAGCAGCTCGAAGGGCTGATGCTCGACTTCTACCTGATCGTTTCGGATTATCGCGCCGCCTACGGCAAAAGCTGGCTGGCGACCGTGAACCGGCTGATCCCGCCCAACGTCTTCTACTTCGAGCATGACGGGCTGGTCGCGAAATATGCGGTGCTGAGCGCGGCGGACTTCTACCGCCTGAATGGACCCGAGACACGGAACGTGTCGGTCTGGGCCCGCTTCGCGCAACCGTCGCGTCTCGTCTGGGCTGCCGATGATGAGGCCCGCTCCAACTCCATTGCCGCAATCACGCGCGCCGCTCCGACGCTCCTCGCGGCTGCCCAATGGAGCCATGGCGAGCAGCCGCTGGATTGGTGGCGGCGGGCATTCGCGCTTACTTATTCGGCCGAGCTTCGCGCCGAACGGCAGGGCCGCGGCACGTCGGTCGTCGACACGGATCGCGATCGCTACGAGCGCTTCAGCGGTCCGGCAATTGCCGCAATCCCGGCCCTGATGGCGCGTCCGTCGAACTGGGTCCGGCGAAGGATCGAAGGCAAGGCGCTCTCCGTAATCCGCCTCGCCAAAGCCAGCTTCACCTTCGCGGGCGGCGTCGATTACATCGCCTGGAAGATCAACCGTCACGCGGGTACCGATATCCAGATCAAGCCCTGGCAGCGGCGCTGGCCGTTGCTCGCGGCGATTAGCCTGCTGCCGCGGCTCCTCCGGTCCGGCGCGGTTCGTTAGTCGGGCGGCGCGACAAGGCGACCGCGACCGCATTGGCCAGCGCTCCGACCGTGAACGGCTTGCGCAGAAGCTCGTGGCCGACGAGATCGCCCGTCTCCCCCTCTCCGACATAGCCGGTGACGAACAGCACCGCGAAATCGTCGCGGGCCCGCTTCAGATGCTTGATCAGTTCGGGGCCCGTCATCTCGGGCATGATGACGTCGCTGATGACCAGGTCGAATGTCTGGCCTTCGAAGATCGGAATCGCCTCGGCGCCGCTGCCGCAGGCGACAGGGTCGTAGTCGAGGTCCTGCAAGGCTTCTATCGTTGACGCGCGGACTCGGGGATCGTCCTCCACGACCAGGATCCGGGCTCCGGGAACGGTCGCTTCGCTGTCGACGCGCTGCATCGCGGGATGCAGCCGCACGGTCGATTCCGCCGCCGAGGTGCGGGGCAGATAGATCGACACGGTGGTGCCCTTGCCGACCTGGCTTTCGATGCCGACCTCGCCGCCGGACTGATGGGCGAAGCCGAAAATCTGGCTGAGGCCGAGGCCGGTGCCCTTTCCGACCGGCTTGGTGGTGAAGAAGGGCTCGAACGCCCGCTCCATGACCTCGGGGGTCATTCCGCAGCCGGTGTCGGTCACGCTGATCCGCACATATTCGCCGGCGCGGATGTCGCCCACCTCATTGGCGGCGAGAGTCACGTTGCTCCCGGTCACCCGCATCAGCCCTTCGCCGTCCATCGCGTCGCGCGCGTTGACGGCAAGGTTGACGATGGCGTTCTCGAGCTGGTGGGGGTCGACGTAGATCGGCCAGACGTCGGGGGCGAGGTCGACCTCGACATGGACGCGCTCGCCAAGGGTGCGGTCGAGCAGATCCGACATGCCCGTGACGAGCTCCGAACTGTCCACCCGCTCCGGCAGAAGCGGCTCGGACCGAGCGAAGGAGAGCAACCGGCGGGTCAGAGCCGCGGCGCGCGTCGCCCCTTCCAGCGCATTGTTGAGATGGTTGAGTACTTCGCGCCTCGGGCCGTTGAGGCGTCGGCGGGCAAGGTCGATGCCGCCGACGACGACCGCCAGCATGTTGTTGAAGTCGTGAGCGATGCCGCCGGTCAGCTGCCCGACCGCTTCCATCTTCTGCACCTGGCGAAGCTGGGCTTCGGCCGCTTCGCGTTCCTCGGCCTCGGCCTTGAGCGCTGCGTTCGCTTCGCTGAGCTCGCGGGTGCGGTCGGCGACGGCCTCCTCGAGCAACTCGGCGCGCTCGGTTTCCAATTCCGCCAGTTTCTTTGCGTAGGCGAACTGGCGGATGGCCTGGACGGCGACGACTCCAAGGAAGATGGCTCCAACGCCGACGATCACGCCCAGCCAGCTGAGATAATCGGTCAGACGGTCGGCCTCGGCCGAGAAGAACTTCGTCTGCTCCATGCGCTCGCGGAGCAAGGCACGCTCTGCCCGTGCAATCTCCGCGAGTTTGGCGGACAGGTCCGTTCCGGTGTCGGAGCCGGCCGCCTGGTAAAAGTAGCCGGTGCCGCCGGAGCCCTGCTTGGCGACCGTAGCGCGCGCGGCCAGTGCGAACTCTTCGCCACGGAGCTGGTAAAGCTGCATCAGCTCGAGCACGCGCCTGCGCTGCTCCGGGTCGGATCGGACGAGCCGTTCGAGCTGCCGGATCTGCTGCCCGGCGAGCCGCCACTGGCTGTAATAGATGTTGCCGCTGGTCCTGACCTCCTCGTCGAGGACGAAGCGGCCGAGGCCGGCCTCCGCGCGGGAGATGCTGGCGTCGACCGCGCGGGTCAGCAGGTTCACGTCATAGGCATGCCGCTCGCCCTCAAGCGCCTGGTCGCGCGCTTGATTAGACATGGCCACAAGCACGACCATAGCGAGCAGAATGAGGGTGGCTAATAGTGCGCCAGCCGCAGCCCCACCCCGTCGCCAGTCGAACTGGAGATCGTCCCCACCGGGCGTCATGAACTGCAGTCTAGCCCTGTCTGCTTGCCGACGGAAGGCGGGTTAACGATTAAATGCAATCGGTTGCTCGGCCTGCCGCAGCGAACATTCCGAGTATCTCTTCGACCTGTTCGCTGCTGTGCTCGGCGCACAGCGAGCAGCGCAGCAGGGTCATTCCGGCCGGGGTTGCCGGCGGTCGGGCCAGGTTCACGTAAAGCCCCTCTTTCAGGAGCGCTTC
>DASUVP010000004.1:0-4066 GCA_036378895.1 Sphingomicrobium sp. | reverse complement strand
TCGTACTCCCCCCAGTGGCCGATCTCGGACGCAGCGCGCTTCATACGGCTTTCGATGACCTCGTCGCTGTCCGTGTTGCGGGCCCTCAGGCGGCGCTCCAGTTCCGCCATCGAAGGCGGCAAGATGAATATCCTGACGAGGTCCGTTCCGAAGGCGCCGCGAAGCTGCTGCGTGCCTTGCCAATCAATGTCGAACAGAATGTCCCGACCGAGGCGAAGAGCCTCTTTGATAGGCTCTTTCGGGGACCCGTACCGATGGTCGAAGACGTAGGCCCATTCCGCCAGCTCGTCCTGATCGACCAGTTCCTGAAATCGTTCAGGAGACACGAAGTGATAGTCGACGTCGTCGACTTCGCTGGAACGCCTTGGCCGGGTCGTCGCCGATATCGACATCGTGATTTCCGGATCTGCTTCCAGAAGCATCCGCGAGATCGTCGACTTGCCGGCACCCGACGGGGAGGACAGCACTACCAGCAGCCCACGGCGGCGGCGGGTCGCATGATCGGCGTCGTCTAGGTCCATGGCCGCTCTTGGTCCGGCCATCTGTGCCCGTCAAGCGGCGGCCTGCTGCACTGCACAAAATTAGCCCTTGAAAGCTGCAGCGCAACACATTATGTTGCACTGCACAAAAGGAGATTATGAGCAATGGCAGACGAAGCACAGACGGTCATCGAGGCAACCGCGGGCGCCGCAACGCAGGCGATCGAGGCTGCAGGCGAAGCCGCCAAGGAAACGACTGCCGCTGCCGTGAAGACGTCCAAGCGGGCGACCGCCAAGGTGGCGAAGACCACCAGGCGGCAGGCGAAGGCCACCCGTTCGGCTGTGAAAACCGCGCGTCGCGCCAAGCCGCGCCGCAAGACGAAGGCGACTGTGGCCCGCAAGCCCGCCGCCCAGGAAAGGATCGAAACTGTGACCAAGAACAACAACAACTGGTTCGCCGGCTTCAACGCCCTCCCCAACACGGGTTCGTTCCAGACCCTGTTCGCCGATGCCGGTGAGCGCGGTCAGGAAGTCGCCCGCCGTTCGCAGAAGGCGATCGAAGAGCTGGCGGAAGTCAGCCGCGCCAATGTCGAGGCGCTCGTCGATGCCGGCAAGATCGCCGTTGAGGGCGCCCGCTCGATCGGTCAGGACGTCGTCGAGACCAGCCGTGAAGGTGTCGAGCAGGCCGCCGACGCGGTTCGCGCTCTCGCCGAGGCGAAGTCGGCCAGCGAGTTCATCCAGCTTCAGACCGAGTTCGCTCGTGCGCAGTTCGACCGCTTTGTCGCGGAGAGCTCGCGTCTGACCGAGACCTTCGTGAAGGTCGCTGGTGAGGCCATCCAGCCGATCCAGAGCCGCGCCACGCTGAACGCGGAGCGTATCAACAAGCTCGTTGCCTGACGCCTCTCCCCTCCTGATCAGGTAACGCAGACGGCCGCCCACCTCTCTCCCCGGGCGGCCGTCTTTTTTTGTGCCGAAGCTTTTTTGGCCATGGGCCGCATCCAGCCGCCTTGCGAGGCGTTCGGCGCTTGCCATATCATAGTGCAGTTATGGGTGTGCGTTGGACGATGACTGACGAGCCGGACGACGGCGGTGTCGGCGACCTGGAGACAGGCGTCGCGACGCGCACTCGCCCGCGCACCAAGAAGCCCAGCAATTACAAAGTCCTGATGCTCAACGACGACTATACTCCGATGGAGTTCGTCGTCCTCGTCCTGCAACGCTTCTTCACCATGGGCATCGAGGACGCGACGCGAGTCATGTTGCAGGTGCACCAACAGGGAATCGCCGTCTGCGGTGTGTTCACCTACGAAGTGGCCGAAACCAAGGTCAGCCAGGTCATCGACTTCGCGCGGGAGAACCAGCACCCGCTGCAGTGCACGCTGGAAAAGGCCTGACCTCCGCCTCTGCTTGCGAGTCCGCTGATCGGCGCTAAACGGCGCCGATGGACAGCATCTGGATCAAGGGCGGCAAGAAGCTCAAGGGCGACATCCCGATCTCCGGCGCGAAGAACGCCGCGCTGACTCTGATCCCCTGCGCGCTTCTTACGGAAGAGAAGCTGACCCTCGCCAACCTTCCGCGCCTCGCGGACGTCGACAGCTTCAGCCATTTGATGAACCAGCTGGGCGTCTCGACCAGCGTCGCGGGCGTCAAGAAGGGCGAGTTCGGCCGGAAGGTGAGCTTCCAGGCGAGCGAAATCGCCTCCACCGTCGCGCCCTACGACATGGTGCGGAAGATGCGCGCCTCGATCCTGGTGCTCGGACCGATGCTCGCTCGCGCCGGCGAGTCCACCGTTTCGCTGCCGGGCGGCTGCGCAATCGGCGACCGTCCGATCGACCTGCACCTGAAGGCGCTCGAGGCGATGGGCGCCGAGATCGAACTCGCGGCCGGCTATGTGAAGGCCAGCGCCCCAAAAGGCCGGTTGCCCGGAGGCGATTTCAGCTTCCCGGTCGTTTCGGTCGGCGCGACCGAGAATGCCGTCATGGCGGCGGTGCTCGCAACGGGAAGGACTCAGCTGTTCAATGCAGCGCGCGAGCCGGAGATCGTCGACCTGTGCAACCTATTGGTTGCGATGGGCGCGAAGATCGAGGGCATCGGCTCTTCCCATCTCATCATCGACGGCGTCGAGGGGCTTCACGGCACCACCTACGAGGTCATGCCCGACCGCATCGAGGCGGGCAGCTACGCCTGCGCCGCGGGGCTTACCGGGGGGTCGATCAACCTGATCGGCGCCCGGCCGGACGAGATGAAGGCGACGCTCAATGCGCTGGCGCAGGCGGGCCTGATCATCGAATTCCACGACAAGGGCATAAAGGTCAGCGCGAACGGCGGACTGAAGCCTCTCGCTCTGTCGACCTCCCCCTATCCGGGGTTCGCGACCGACATGCAGGCGCAGTTCATGGCCATGCTCTGTCGCGCCGAAGGCCAGAGCTTCCTCGAAGAGACGATCTTCGAGAACCGCTACATGCACGTCCCCGAGCTCCGCCGGATGGGCGCCGAGGTCGAGATCCACGGCCGCTCTGCCGTCGTTCACGGCGTCGAAAAGTTGACCGGCGCTCAGGTCATGGCGACCGACCTCAGGGCATCGATGAGCCTGATTCTCGCCGGGCTCGCGGCCGAAGGCGAGACCGAAGTGCTCCGCGTCTACCACCTCGACCGCGGCTATGAGCGGCTCGAAGAAAAGCTCAGCGCGGTCGGCGCAAAGATCGAGCGCCGAAGCGCCGGCTAGAGCGAATCCAGCGCGTGCAGGACTAGTCCGACCAGCCCGCCAACCAACGTCCCGTTGATGCGGATATATTGCAGGTCGCGGCCGACCGCCGCCTCCAGGCGCGCGGTGACGGTGCGGGCATCCCATCCACGGATCGTCTCGGAGACAAGCTTGACCATCGAGCTTCCGTAGCTCGCGGACATTCCGACGACCGCCCGGCGGGCGAATTGATTGATGGCGGCGCGGATTCGGGGATCGCTCTCCAGCGTCGTGCCCATCGACTTCAGGATTTCGCCCAGCTTGCCGGCGAAGACTGCGTCGGGATTGCGCGCAGCCCGGATGATCGACTCGCGGCCCTTCTGCCAGAGCGTGTCGATCCACAGGCTGACCGACTTGTTGTCCAGCAATTGCTCCTTGATGGCCTCGACGCGCTCGCGCGTTTCGGGGCGCGTCTGGAGATCGTTGGCCAGCTGCGCCAGCGCTTCCTCGACCTTGACGCGAACCGGGTGCGCGGGGTCGGTCGACATTTCAACCGTCAGCTTCCTCAGGCCATCGATGATGGCGTCCGCGAGCTTGGCGTCGAGCCCGGCGAGCTTAAGCGCCCAGTTCGCCTTCTTGTGGACCATCTCGCGGATCAGTGACTCGTTCGCGTCGAGGGCCCTGGCCGTCCAGCGGATCGCGGCCTCGAGCATCGGCACGTGGCGATCTTCGTTGATCGCCGACGCAAGCGCATGGCCGAGCAGCGGCGAAACCTCCATCTTGCGGATTCGGTTGGCGATGGATGATTTTACGAGGCCGCCGAGCCTTTCATCGTCGAGGCTTTCGAACAGGTCGGCCATCAGGCGGCTGGCGCCCCTGCGAATGCGGGTTTCCTCGCCTTGCG
>DASUVP010000003.1:0-5657 GCA_036378895.1 Sphingomicrobium sp. | reverse complement strand
ATCACGGCATAGTCGATCGACGTCGACGGACATTCCTCGAGCGCCGCGCGATCCGGTATCCTCCGATCGCCCTCGACGGCCGCGGACAGGGTCGCAGCTTCGGCGGCATTGTGGATCGCCGGAGCGTGCACCTTCAATTCTTCCAGAAAGGCGCTGGCGGTGAACTGAAACATTCCGGAATTCCAGAAGGCCGAGCCGGAATTCACGAGGTCTTTCGCAGCCTCCAAACCAGGCTTTTCGATAAACGAGCTGGCTTCCAGCACTCCCGGGGCGAGTTCGGCACCGGCGGTGATATAACCGTAGCCTGTCTCTGCTCGGGTCGGGCGAATCCCGAAGGTTATGAGTCGTCCCTCCAGAGCGGCGGGCACCGCGCGTCGCACGGCTTCAAACAGGGGCGTCGGGTCGCCAATATGGTGGTCGCTTGGGAGGACGAGCATTACATCGTCCCGGCCGATAGCCATCGCGGCCAGCGCGACCGCCGCTGCGGATCCACGCGGAACGGGTTCGAGCAGCAATCGCAAGCCGGGCGCGAGTCGCGCGACTTCCTCCGCCTGCGAAGCTGCTCCAACGATTATCGGGGGCAAGAAAAGATCTTCCCCGCCGACGCGCGCCAGCGTCTGCTCGAGCATCGATCCATTGCCGACGATCTCCAGGAGGTGTTTGGGGCTGTTTTCGTTGGAAATCGGCCACAAACGGGTTCCTGCACCCCCTGCGAGGATCACCGGCTGAACTCGAACTACCATGCGCAAGCCATACCGTTCCTGACGAACACGTCCAACGCCGGCCAGGAAAACGGCGTTTTCCTATGAAACGGATTTGTATTTTTTCGGGACAGATTAAAGTCTTGGGTTGCTTCGGAACCTTAATTTTGAGTTAATGGTTCTGATGCCGGGTGCGACGCGTCAGGAGTCGACGGCCAATGCTTTCAAGGCGCTCATGACCGCTGCTACCACTTCATCGCGATCCGGTCGCCGTTTGACGGCAAAGGGTCGCGCTCGTCGTGCGGCGGCGCGGCGGAGGAAAATGTACCTGTCGGCCGCTGCGGCGATGGTCGTTGTCGTCGGTGCGCCCTTGTCGGTTGCCGGTTATTTGGGCGTCGAGAACTCCCTGCCTGGCGTTGCCGCAGCGAAGAGCTTCTTCGCGATGATGGCTGATAGGTCGCCGGGCGAACGGACCAAGGCGGAGCTGACGAAGACGAAGCGGCCACCCGCAGCCATATCTCGACCGAAGCAGCGTGCCCTCGGAAAGGTCACGAAACCAGCGCCTCCCAAAGAGCTCGTCGAGGCGCTCGTGCCGCCCCCGCCCAAGATTGGGGACGCTCCGCTGGCCTTGGCTCCGGTGACTTCCATCGGTCCGATGCTGATCACACCGGCGACTCCGGGCGGGGTCGTCATTCCACCTCAGTCGCCGCCTGGCGGCGGCGGCGGGCCTCCGGGAGTCGAGCCTCCAACAGAGCCGCCGACGGAGCCGCCCACAGAGCCTCCTACTGAACCGCCGACGGAGCCGCCGCCTCCTCCGATTGTCCCGGAGCCGGGAACCTGGGCGACGATGCTGCTTGGTTTCGGTCTGACAGGCCTGATGCTTCGCCGCCGCCGGCGAAAAACTGCGCTGCCTCAGCTAGCCTAGCCCATGAGACGGGGGATGGTCGTCGCTGTCGCCCTAGCAGGGCTGGCAACAGCCGCCGCTGCGGCATGGTCGAGCCGGATTCTGGATCGGCCGGTCACCACAGCGAGCTCTGAGCTCGAGGACCTGCCGGCATGGGCCGATAGCGAACGCACTTTCCTCACCGAAGCCCAAATTATTCAGGCCAAAGCCCATGGGGCTCTGGATCGCGACATTGAGTCAGTTCTCAACGTGCGCAAGCAGATGCAGTACGGCGAATTCATCTGGAACGACCGCAACGTGCCCAAGGGCCCGGTCTGGGTTCGTGTCGACCTCAAGAGGCAAATCCTGTCCGTATTCCGCTCAGGGCATGAGATCGGGACAACCGTGATCCTGTACGGGGCGACGGAGAAGGAGACACCAGCCGGCGTGTTCCCAGTCCTGGCGAAGGTCAAGGACTATAGGTCGATCACGTACGACGGCGCGCCCATGCCTTACACCCTGATGCTCACGGGCGACGGAGTGGCGATCCACGGGAGCGACGTCCGCTGGGGAGCGGCCACGCACGGATGCATTGGCGTACCGCTTCCATTCGCCGCAAAGCTGTTCGGGCAGGTTTCCAAGGGCGATCAGGTGGTCGTCATATCCGATCAGGATCCGTCCGAGCTCGCTTACCGATAAGCTGCACGGTCGAGATTCGCTCGCCCGCGTGAACCCTTTGCTAACCATCAACTGCGAAAAGACTGGAGCTCAATTGAGGGTGCTCCATGTTTCGTTCGCGCCAGCGCCGGATTGCGGCGGCTATCGCATTGCTCACGGTTAGCCCGGTTCTGCAGGGTGGTCTGGGACCACGGCAGAATTTCGAGGAGCGGCTGCTTGCGGCGCACAATCGCGAGCGTGACGCGATCGGAGCCGCTCCGCTCAAATGGGATCCCGTGCTGGCTCGATCGGCCCGGGACTGGGCCCAGCAGCTGGCTCGCAGCGGGCGTTTCGAGCACTCGCCCGAGGGCCCGTGGTGGAGCGATCCCGAGGGCGAAAACCTCTGGGCCGGCACGGTCGACTACTACCAGCCGGAATCGATGGTTGGCCTGTGGGTCGAGGAGAAGCGCGATTTCAAGTCGGGCGTCTTCCCTAACAACAGCCGCACCGGCCGCATCGAGAACGTCAGTCACTACACGCAGCTGGTCTGGTCTAGAACGGGCGCCGTGGGCTGCGCTCTGGCCCGGGGGCACGAGGAAGACGTCCTTGTCTGCCGCTACACCCAGGCCGGGAACGTGCTCGGCGAGCGTCCGATCTGATCATGATCGAGCGCACTCTATTCGTTGTCACGATCGTAGGCGGAGCGACGCTCGGCGTGTTGTGGCCGCTAAACAAGAGCAAGCCTCCAGCGGCATCACCCACTGCGATCGAGGTCACGCTTCAGCGCAGCTCCGACAGGCATTTTTACGCGCAGGCCAGCGTCAACGGACACGAGGTCCGTTTCCTGGTCGATACCGGCGCAAGCGAAACGGCGCTCACGGAAGAGGATGCGAAAAGGGTCGGAATCGCGGTCGATCCCAACCAATATGAGCTGCTCGGCCAAGGAGCCTCGGGCATGGTGCGCGGGCAATTTGTCGAGCTAAAGGACATCCAACTGGGCGAGCTGCACGCAAAGGACGCCAAGGCTGTCGTCGTTCAGGGGGCGACGGTTTCGCTGCTCGGACAGCCCTTCCTCGAAAGCATCGACGAGATTGTCATACGGAAGGGCGAGATGGTTCTGCGGGACCAGCGAGAGTCCTAGAATCCCGCACCGCCTGCCAGCGCTTTCCATAGTCCCGAACCCGCCTGGTAATCGGCTGCTCGAAATAGCGCGTCGACAGGTGCGCCAAAGCAAACGTCGCCCCGAACAACAGCGGGCGCTTGATATATTTGTCGAAGCCCTCCCCGCTCCCAAGCCAAGTATGCGAGAGCATCCCGTGAATGACGTACAAGGCGTAGGAAACCTCGGCGACATAGGCCATCGGGCGCGACACCAGGATGCGCTCGAGGAAGGCTGGAGCGCCGGTCAGCGAGGCACCGACCAGCGATGCCGCGGCATAGGGTCGCAGATATTGCAGCGACCCGGCATCAGGGTGGCTGCAGATCACCAGGGCAATGGCGAACGGCCAGACCGGCAGCCGCTTGAGCAACTCCTCGACCCTTGCCCCAAGCCAGCCTGAATAAGCGAGCGCGATCGTTCCGCCTGCGAGGATCTCGTCGACCCGGTGATAGGTCACGATGCTGATGTGCTCGCCCGCCGCGATCCGGGCCGCGGTCACCGACAGAGCCAGGACGGGCACGAGGTAGAGGCCGCGCCTTCCGAGAAGCAGGCAGATGACTGAGACCGTCACGTAGAACTGCATTTCGACGCACAGCGACCAGAGATGCTGTCCGCCCTCGAATAAAGTGACGGGCGGCAGGTTGGCGATGAACAGGAAGTTCTTCGCAATCGTCGTCGCGTCGTAGCTGTGCCACATCAGAAGGACTAGCATCGCCGTCCAGGACAAGGGCACGATCCTTGCCAGGCGCTTCATTACGAAAAGGCCGAGCGGCGTTCCCGCCGCGAGAAACTGGACGATCAGGAATCCGGACAGCGTGAAGAAGAGGGCCATGCCCATCGCGCCGGCCGTGTCATTCAGCTGCAGCACTTTCGGGCCGAGCGGCAAAAGATGCGCGCCCAGAACCAGGAGGATGCTGGTGGCCCGCCACCCATCAAGTACGGGGACGCGCTTGCTGGGGCGCGCTGGCGGACCCGAAGGCCGTGGCGAAGCGTCCGCGTCGATTGCTCGTTCGTCGGTCACGTCAGCCCGGCTGCGAGGCGAGGTCCCAACCATCTACCTCACCTGAAGAACACATGTTCAGACCCCCGCCCACGTCGGCGATCCGCATTATACAGGCCTGCTTCGGCGGCATAAGCTCCTAAGTGACGAGCGAAGCCTCTCCTTCCGCCCGCGTGTCGTTCCGGGACATTGCCGCGGAGCGCGGTCGTCCGGACTCCGCTCGCCCGATAGGGCCAACCGCATGGATGGAAATTCGGGGCGCGCCGTGCAAGCTAGCGCCAAGCAGCGCTTGTTCGGGGGTGGGTGTCCTGTCCATTCATTTTTTGACTTTCGAAGCGCCACCGAAGGCTGACGAAAGGTGATCGGCAAGGTCCCGCGCGAGCTGGTAGTACGCCTGGGCTGGACGACAACCTCGTTCGGAATCATCCAGGTGCTGCGGTTCGCCAACAACGTCATCCTCGCGCGCTTGCTCTCGCCTCCCCTGCTGGGCCTGATGCTGATCGTGAATTCGATCAGGACGGGGGTCGAGCTGCTGTCGGACGTCGGGATCAACCAGAGCATCGTCAGCAGCCGCCAGGGGCACACGCCCGGATTCTACGACACGGCCTGGACGATCACGGCGATCAGGGGCGTCGTTCTCGGGGCCTTCTGCTTCGCCTTCGCAGGCTTCTTCGCCAGCTTCTTCGAGAAGCCCGAGCTCGCGACGATCCTGCCGGTCATCGCGCTTACCTTCGTCTTCACTGGCTTTCAGTCGGCGAGCACCGCCTTGCTTCAGAAACAGGGTTCAGTCGCGCGCATTGCCACGTTCGAGGTCGGCGTGGCCGTTCTATCGCTGACGGCGCACACGGCGCTGGCGCTCATCACTCCGACGATCTGGGCGCTCGTCCTGGGCAGCGTCATCGCGAGCGGCGCCATGCTTGTCACCAGCTACCTGATCCTTCCCGGCGTCCGGCACCGCTTCATCATCGACCGGGCCAGCGCGCGCGAGATCATATTCTTCGGCAAATGGATCTTCCTGTCGTCGATCATCTACTTCCTCGCGATGAACTACGACCGGCTCTATTTCGCCAAGCAGATTCCCCTCGAGCTGCTCGGCGTCTACGCAATCGCGCGGTCGATGGCCGACATGCTGACGATGCTAGTCAGTCGCACCAGCACCTGGGTGGTCTTCCCGCATGTCGCATCCCTGGAATCGACCGCACTGAAAGTGCGGGCGACCCTGCTTCACTCCCGCCGCACCCTGCTGCTGCTCGTGGC
>DASUVP010000002.1:0-4406 GCA_036378895.1 Sphingomicrobium sp. | reverse complement strand
GACTTCGGGCGCTTGCACCCGGGCGGCTCGCTCGGTGCGCGCTTGAAGCCCGTGAAGCGGCTCATGCATTCGGGCGCGCAGGTGCCGCTGACCGGCGCGGACAGTTCGATGCACGACACCATCGTCGAGATGACCGCAAAGCGTCTCGGAATCGTCGGGGTGGTCGACGCGGACGGGTCCCTGGTCGGGGTAATCACCGACGGCGATCTTCGGCGGCACATGGAAGAGGGGCTCGACCATGTCGCGAGCGAATTCATGAGCGCCGATCCCAAGACCATCGGGCCCGACGCCCTCGTCGACGATGCGCTTTCGCTGTTTGATGAGCATCGCATCACGACTCTGTTCGTGGTCGAGGAGGCCGAAGGCCGGAAGCGGCCGCTCGGAGTGCTTCACATCCACGATTGCCCTGCCGCACGATGAACGGCGCGATCCTGATTCCAGCCCGTTTCGCGTCGTCACGCTATCCGGGAAAGCCTTTGGTGGAGCTTCGCGGCGCAGGCGGGATGGCGAAGCCGCTGATCCAGCGCAGCTTCGAGGCCGCGCAGCGCTGTCAGGGCATCAGCCAGGTCTACGTCGTGACCGACGACGATCGCATCGCCCGGGCCTCGGAGGCCTTTGGGGCGCCGGTGATCATGACCTCGCGGGATTGCCGCAACGGGACGGAAAGGTGCGCGGAGGCCGTTGCCAGCCTTAAAGACGTCGATCTCGTGGTGAACCTCCAGGGTGACGCTCTGCTTACCCCGTCGCACTTCATTGATGCCCTTGTCGCGCGCATGCGGGCGGACCGGCAGGCGCAGGTCGCAACTCCCGCGATCCGCTTGCGCAGCGCCGAAGTTCGAGTCCTGCAGGGCGAGGAGGCCGAAGGGCGCGTTGGCGGCACGAGCGTGGTTTCGGACGACAAAGGCCGCGCGCTCTATTTCTCGAAGCGGCTCATTCCTTATTTGCCGAAAGGCGCCCTGGATGAGGTGCTGTCTCCCATTCGGCTGCACATCGGCGTCTATGCGTATCGCTCCGAGGCGCTTGACCTCTATGTCCGCGCGCCACCCGCGGACCTGGAGCTCCTCGAAGGGCTCGAGCAGTTGCGATTCCTTGCAGCTGGCGTTCCCATCGACGTGGTCGAGGTTGACCCGCCGCCGTTCGCGCTGCGCGAGCTCAACAATCCGGAGGACGTAGCGCCTATCGAGCAGGCGCTCGCAGAAGCAGGGCTGGAATGAGCTATCTCGATGCGCTCCCGGAGCGCTACCGGCTCATCCTGTGCGACATCTGGGGAGTCGTTCACGACGGCGTGACGCTCTACGCTGGCGCGGCTGACCGGCTCCAGCAATGGCGCGGGGAGGGCCGGACAGTCGTCTTGATCACAAATGCGCCACGGACCGCCGAAGCCGTGGAGCAGCAGCTTCTGCGGCTCGGCCTTCCCCGCGAGGCATGGGATGGAGTTGCGACCAGCGGCGAGGCGGGCATCGCGGCGCTCAAGGCAAGCGAGCGGCCGGTTGGATTCATCGGGACAAGGTCGGACCGGGAAATTCTCGAAGGCCGGGACGTCGAAATTGCTAGCCGCGACGATTTCACGGAGCTCGCCTGCACCGGTCTCGATGACGAACGCAGTCATGTCGAGGACTATCGGGCACAGCTGGAGCACCTCGCCGATCGGGACGTCCTGATCCACTGCCTCAACCCCGATAGGGTGGTCATTCGCGGCGGTGTTCCGGAACCTTGTGCTGGAGCGCTCGCGGACCTCTACCTAGGGCTCGGCGGCCGGGTCGAATGGTACGGCAAGCCGTTTCCAGCCATCTATCGGCATGCGCTGAAAATTGCCGGCAACCCGCCTGCGGATGAAGTGCTGGCGATCGGCGATGCCCTCCAGACGGACGTGCTCGGAGCAGCGAAAATGGGGTTCGACGCCGTCTTCGTGGCCGGTGGAATTCATGCCGGTGAGCCTTTTCCGTCCGATTTCGGCCCGGAAAACGGCCTTGGCGACTGGGAACCCGTGGCGGTCGTCGACGCCCTCCGCTAAGGCGCCTCAATGCAATTGTTCGGACGCGAAATCGGCCTCGGCCAGCCCTTCTTCCTCATTGCAGGCCCGTGCGTGGTCGAGAACGAGGAGCTGCAGCTTCGGACGGCGGAGAAGCTCAAGCGCATCGCCGATAGGCTCGGCATCATGTTCATCTTCAAGTCGAGTTACGACAAGGCCAACCGCTCTTCGGACAAGAGCTTCCGCGGCCTGGGCATGGATGAGGGCCTCCGCATCCTCGCCAAGGTGCGTGAAGAGCTGGACGTGCCGGTCCTCACCGACGTGCACGATATTCCGCAGATCGAACCGGTGTCGCAAGCGGTCGACGTTCTCCAGACTCCGGCCTTCCTCGCCCGCCAGACCGATTTCATCCACGCCGTCGCGGCTTCGGGCAAGCCGGTGAACATCAAGAAGGCGCAGTTCATGGCGCCGCACGACATGGTCAATGTCGTGGAGAAGGCGCGCAGTGCAGCCCAGGCCGCCGGCGTCAACGAAGAGACGATCATGGTATGCGAGCGCGGCACTTCGTTCGGTTACAACAATCTCGTGTCCGACATGCGCAGTCTCGCGATCATGCGCGAGACCCGCTGCCCCGTCGTGTTCGACGCAACCCATTCGGTGCAATTGCCGGGCGGGCAGGGGACGAGCTCCGGCGGGCAACGCGAGTTCGTGCCGGTGCTCGCGCGGGCGGCTGTCGCCAGCGGTATTTCCGGTCTCTTCATGGAAACCCACCCCGATCCCGCCAACGCCAAGTCGGACGGTCCGAACGCCTGGCCGCTCGATCGAATGGAAAGCCTGCTGACCACCTTGGTGGAGCTCGATCGCACCGTGAAGGAGCGGGGCTTCGAAGAGGCGAGCCTGTGAAACCGGCCGTCTTTATCCAGGCCAACGACCGGCAGCTTCTCGGCGCTAAGATCTCAGCGCACAGCTACAAGAAGGCGAGCGCCCGGCCCGACAGCTTCGACGTGAAGATCATGCGCGTGCAAGACTTCCCGAGGCTAATGCAGCCCGGGCAATCGATCCTCCGGGCCGGGCACGTGCGCGACTGGGACCCGGACGACCTGCAGAGTTTCACGCCGCTTCGGTTCGCACCGCCCAGCCTGATGAATTATGAAGGCCGGGCGCTGGTGACGGACCCCGACTGCTTCGGCGTGGGCGATGTCGCCGACCTGCTGGAACGGGACATGGATGGGAAGGCGATCATGGCGGTCGCGAGGCCCGGCCATAACCAGCAGCCGGACTATATCGCGACTTCGGTGATGCTGCTCGACACTGCGAAGCTGACGCACTGGCAGTTCGACCGCGACCTCGACGATCTGTTCAACGGCCGCTTCGACTATGTCCACTGGATCGAGCTGAAGCGCGAGGACAGGTCCACCATCGGTTTGCTGGAGCCGCGCTGGAACGACTTCGACCGGCTGACCGACGAGACCGGCATCCTCCACACCACGAAGCGTCGGACGCAGCCGTGGAAGACGGGGCTTCCGGTCGACTACACCTTGCGCGAGCGCGGGCCCTTCGACTTCCTGCGCCGCTGGTCCCGGCGCCATTACGAGGCGCATCCGGATCCGCGGCAGGAAGCCTTCGTCTATTCGCTGCTCGCTGATCTCGTGGACTCAGGCGAGGTTAGCCGCGACGAGCTGAAGTCGGAAATGGCGGCGAACCACGTGCGCCATGATTCGCTGCAGCTCGTCGATCGCTATCGCGGCTGGCGGTTACTCGACGCCGAGGCCTAGGAGGCGCTTCACCGCCGCTGCGGCGGTAGTGACCGGATTATCGAAGCTCCCAATGGCTGGCTTGTCTAACGTGCCCAGCAGTCCCTTGGACTCAAGATCCTTCCAGAAGCGGCGGATGTCGCGTCTCGAGCTTGAAAACTTGCCGGTGCCGAGGTCTCGCGCCCCTTCCTCGTCGAGCTCCACGGGAATCAGTCCAACCGGTCGTCCAGTCAGAAGCGCTTCGGAGATCATGGAGACGCTGTCGGCGGTCACATAATGCTCGTCCGCGTCGGCGAGCAGGACGGGATAGCGAATGCTTCCGTCCGCAATGACGTGGCAGCCCGGGACGGTCGCTCTGATCGCCTTCAGCACGATGCCGGGAGTTCTGGGGCTCGAAACTACGATCAGCGACCCGCCGGAAGCCGCGGCCTTTTCCGAGAGCCGCCTGACGGCACTGGCGACGTCCGCCTCGGACAGGCTCCAGTAACGCGTCGTCCCGCCGAGCGAGACCAGCAAGTGCGGACGGGGCAGTGGCGAGAGCCGGGCCTCCTCGGCCTCGGTCGCCTCGGTCGGCTTCGAGTTACGGCTGATCGCGATTGGCAGAACGAGGACGTTGCCGTTGGCGGGCACCGGATATTGGGCGGTCGTGATGACAAGGTCGAACAGCTCGGTGTCGGCCC
>DASUVP010000001.1:0-2582 GCA_036378895.1 Sphingomicrobium sp. | reverse complement strand
CGACCGAGACCCTGCTCGTCGTCGACAGCCTCACCGGCCAGGACGCGGTCAACGTCGCCAAGGGCTTCGGCGGCGAGGTCGAGCTTTCGGGCGTGGTCCTGACCCGCATGGACGGCGATGCGCGCGGTGGCGCCGCGCTGTCGATGCGCGCGGTCACCGGCAAGCCGATCAAGTTCGCCGGCGTCGGTGAGGCGCTCGATAAGCTCGAGGCCTTTCACCCGGACCGCGTCGCCGGGCGCATCCTCGGCATGGGCGACGTCGTCAGCCTGGTCGAGCGGGCCGCCGAAACCATCGAGATGGAAGATGCGGAGAAGCTCGCGGCCAAGATGGCCAAGGGTAAGTTCGACCTCGATGATCTCTGGTCTCAGCTCAAGCAGATGCAGCGCATGGGCGGCCTCGGCGCTCTCGCCGGGATGATGCCCGGGATGAAGGGCATGAAGGGCGCGATGGACAAGGCGCAGGATTCGAAGGCGCTGGTCCACATGGAGGCGATGCTGTCGTCAATGACGGCGAAGGAGCGCGCCAAGCCCGACGTCATCAACGCCAAGCGCAAAATCCGCATCGCCAAAGGCAGCGGAACGACCGTCCAGGAAGTGAACAAGCTGCTCAAGATGCACCAGGAAATGGCCACGGTGATGAAGCGGCTGAAGAAGATGGGTGGGCTGGGCAAGCTCGCGGCCATGTTCGGCAAGGGCGGCCTCGACGGTGCGCTTGGAGGGCTTGCCCCGGGGGGGCTGCCTCCTGGCGGGCTTGGCGGCGGCGCATCGTTTCCGGGCCTTGGTGGTCAGCCGTTCAACCTGCCTCCAGGTTTCGACAAATTTTCAAAGCGTTAGACTGAATTACTGAAAGGAAGACTGACATGGCACTTGCAATCCGGCTCGCCCGCGGTGGCGCAAAGAAGCGGCCTTATTACCGCATCGTCGTGGCGGACAGCCGCGCGGCGCGCGACGGCCGCTTCATCGAGAAGCTCGGCACCTACAACCCGTTGCTGGCGAAGGACTCGCCCGAGCGCGTGAAGCTCGACGCGGACCGCATCTCGCACTGGCTGTCGGTCGGCGCGCAGCCGTCGGACCGCGTCCTGCGTTTCCTCGATGCCGCCGGCATCAAGGAGCGGCCGGCCCGCAACAACCCGAAGAAGGCCGAGCCCGGCGAGAAGGCCAAGGAGCGCGTCGAAGAGCGTGCGAAGCGCGCCGCCGACGCTGAAGCCGCTGCCGCCGAGGCAGCAGCCGCTCCAGCCGAAGAGCCTGCCGCTGAAGAGACCGTAGCCGAGGAAATCGCGGCCGAGCAGGCTCCGGCCGACACCGCCGATCTCCCTGCGGAAGAGCCGGTTGCCGAGGAAGCCGCCGCCGAAGCGTCGGCTGGTGAGGAAGCTCCGGCCGAGGAAGTCCCGGCTGAAGCGGTCGAGGCCGCAAAAGAGGCTTCTGCCGGTGAAGAGCCTGTCGAGGGCGCTGCCGAGGACACGGCTGCCGAGGGCGCCGAGAAGGCCGAGCAGCCGACCGCCGAAGCCCAGGGCCAGTCGGCCGAGGAGCCTGCCGAGGGTTCGGCCGAGGACGCTCCCGCCGAGGGCGCCGAGAAGGCTGAGCAGGCCTAAGCCGGTCGAATGACCGAAAAGCGCGTCGCACTCGCCGCAGTGGCCGGTGCGCACGGCGTGAAGGGCGAGGTCCGGCTGAAGCTGTTTACCGACAGCGCGGCGGGCCTCGCCCCTTACGAGAAAGTCTATGTCGGCGGCACCGAGCGCCGGCTGCTGAACGTCCGCGACGGCGGCAAGGCCGCGATCGCCCGCTTCGAAGGGGTCGCCGACCGCTCCGCCGCCGAAGCGCTGCGCGGATCTTTGGTCGAGGTCGACCGCTCCGCTCTCCCGCCGCTCGAAGAGGGCGAATATTACCACTCCGACCTCGTCGGCCTGGACTGCGTTGATCGCGAGGGTCAATCCATCGGCACCGTCTCGGCCATCGAGAATTTCGGGGCAGGCGACCTGCTGGAGATCGCCCTCACGAACGGGCGTAAGTCGTTGATCGCCTTCCGCGATGGCATTGCCGATCTCGACGATGGCCGCATCGTCCTCGATCCCGAGTTCCTGGCCTAGCCAAACGGCTTGGCATCGCGGCGCGGGCCGCTAACCTGCCTCGCAACTGGGAGGGAGCGGCAGTTGCGTAATTCGGTTCTGATGCTTGCGGCCGGCCTTGTAGCGACGGCTCCCCTCGCACCGGCGCAATCGCAACCCGCGACCCAGACCGCGAAGTTCGAGGCGGTCGACCGCGCCTTCGCTGACTTCCGGGCCAAGAAGCCGGTGCCGGGCATGGTCTACGGAGTCGTCATCGACGGCAAGCTGGCGCACCTGGGCGTCAATGGCGTCCGCGCGACAGACGGACAGGCCCCGGTTGACGAGGCGACCCGCTTCCGAATCGCGTCGATGAGCAAGGCGTTCACGGCCCTCGCCATCCTTTCGCTCCGCGACCAGGGCAACTTGGGTCTCGACGATCTCGCGGAGAAGCACATCCCGGAGATGCGGACGTGGCACTACCCGACCAGCGATTCCCCGCGCATCCGGGTCCGGGACCTGCTTCATCATGTTGGCGGGT